>DATFRE010000529.1:0-6048 GCA_035263545.1 Dongiaceae bacterium | reverse complement strand
CGGCTGCCTGCCGCCAGCAGCGACTCGAAGATGTTCGTCACGATCGCTCTCCCGGGCCGTAGGAAGGAACCGTCGGATCCCCGACCCTTCAGACAGAGCCTGGAGGTCGAGGATCCGGCGACATGAGCAGGTCATCGAAGGACGCCTTCGCGTCCTGCCGCGGTCCTACATGAGGAAATACGGGTCGAGCACGCGCACCTCGGTGATGCGCTCCAGCGGAAGCCCGTTGCGCTCGGCGACCTTGCGGACCGCCTCGGGCGAGGGCCCGTCATAGATGCAGTAGGTCTTCTTCTTGTCGGCAGTGACGTAGGAATGGACCCAGGTCACGCCCTGCTGGGCATTATTGGCGATGACGGTGGCAGCCATCTGGGCGCCTTGCGCATTGGGCTGCAGTCCGAGGCCGTCGGGGAAATGGCGCTCGATCACATAACGAGGCATAGCGTGGTCTCTCCTTGCTCTCAGGAATTGATGCGAAACAACACCGCCACGCTACGCAGCGCACCCGACCGGACGAACGCAAACTCGCAAAAAGTTTACTGTCCGGGATCAGTCCCCGAGCGCGAAGGGATTGAAGCTGATGCCGCGGTCATAGGTATCGATACCTTCGCGGCGCTTCAGGAATCCGACCATGGTATAGGTAAGGGGCGTGGCGAGCGCCTCATAGGCGGATTTCACCAGCCATTGGGTCACGACGGCGCCGAGCAGGATCGGCAAGGGCATCTGGCCCCAGAAGGCGATGGTTATGAACACCGCCGAATCGAGCCCCTGCCCCACCAGCGTCGAGGCGATGGCCCGGGCCCAGAGATGGCGTCCCGCCATGGCGAGCTTGAGGCGCGACATGATCATGGTGTTGGCGAACTCGCCCACCAGATAGGCGGCGAAGGAGGCGGCGAGGATCCGGGGTGTGGCGCCCAGGATCCGCTCATAGGCGCTCGCGCCATCCCAGAGCGGGGCCGCCGGCAGCAGGCCGCCGACCCAGATGGCGACCACCGCGAGGAGGTTGCAGAAGAAGCCCAGCCAGATCACCCGGCGGGCGGCGCGGTAACCGTACACTTCCGTCAGCACATCGGCTAAGAGGTAGCTGAGCGGGAAGACGACGATGCCCGCGGGCAGGACCAGCCCCTGGACCATGACCAGCTTGACGGCGATCACATTGGAGATCACCAGGCAGGTCACGAAGAGCGCCGCGACGGCGACGAAGAAGGACGAATAGCGGGATTCGTGCTGAACCATATGCTCCTGGAACTCCGAAAGGCCGGCTTGCCGGCGCCACTATAGGCATCCGCTCCTGCGATACCAGAAGCCCGTGAGCCTCAGCCTCTCCGATTTCGATTTCGTACTGCCGGAGCGATTGATCGCCCGGCATCCCGCGCGTCCGCGCGACGCCGCCCGGCTGCTGCGGGTGGGCCCGTCCCTGCTGGAGGATCGCCTGGTCCGCGAGCTACCCGAGATCCTTCGCCCCGGCGATCTGATGATCTTCAATGACACGAAGGTGATCCCCGCCCAGCTCGCCGGCCACCGCCTTCGCGCGGGCGCAGGCGAGGTCGCGGTGGAGGTGACCCTGCACAAGCGCGTGGCAGAGGGCCGCTGGCAAGCCTTTGCCAAGCCCGGGCGGAAGCTGGCGGTGGGCGATCGCGTCGGCTTCGGGGCGGATTTCGCGGCCGAGGTGCTCGCCAAGACGCCGGAGGGCGACATCCTACTGGAATTCGACCGCGGCGGTCCGGCTCTCATGGCGGCCCTCGGTCGGCTCGGCACCCCGCCTTTGCCGCCCTATATCCGCAAGCTCCGTCCCGTCGAGGCGCGGGATAAAGAGGATTACCAGACCGTCTATGCCGGGCCGGAGGGGGCGGTCGCTGCCCCCACCGCCGGGCTCCATTTCACGCCGGAGCTCCTGGCGCGGCTGGAAGCACGCGGCATCGAGCGAGCCACACTCACCCTCCATGTGGGTGCCGGCACCTTCCTCCCGGTCAAGACCGAGCGCATCGAGGAGCACCGCATGCATGCCGAATATGGCGAGATCCCGCCCGCGGCAGCCGCGGCGGTCAACCGGGCCCGGGCCGAGCAGCGCCGGATCGTCGCCGTTGGAACCACCTCGCTCCGCCTGCTGGAATCCGCCGCGGGCGAGGATGGCGTGCTGCGGCCCTTCGCCGGTGAGACCGAGATCTTCATCACCCCCGGCTATCGCTTCCGCGCCGTGGACCTGCTGCTGACCAATTTTCATCTGCCGAAATCGACGCTCTTCATGCTGGTCGCGGCCTTCGCCGGCCTCTCGCGGATGAAGGCGGCCTATGCCCATGCCATCGCCGGGGAGTATCGCTTCTTCTCCTATGGCGATGCCTCGCTGCTGGAGCCAGCGCCATGACCAGCTGCTTCGAGCTCCTGGCGAAGGATGGCAGGGCGCGGCGCGGCCGGCTCCATACGGCCCATGGCACGGTTGAGACGCCGGCCTTCATGCCCGTGGGCACGGCGGGCACGGTCAAGGCGATGCTGCCGGAATCCGTCGCCGCCACCGGCGCCGAGATCCTGCTGGGCAATACCTATCACCTTATGCTGCGGCCGGGCGCAGAGCGGGTCGCAGCCCTCGGCGGCCTGCACAAGTTCATGAACTGGCCGAAGCCCATCCTCACCGATTCCGGCGGCTTTCAGGTCATGAGCCTCTCCGAGCTGCGCAAGATCGGCGAGCAGGGCGTCGAGTTCCGCTCCCATCTCGACGGCAGCCGCCACCTGCTGACGCCCGAGCGCAGCATCGAGATCCAGCATCTGCTGGATGCCAATGTCAGCATGTGCTTCGACGAGTGCATCCCCTTCCCCGCTACGCCCGAAGTCGCGGCCAGCTCCATGCGGCTTTCCATGCGCTGGGCGAAGCGCTGCCGCGAGGCCTTCCGCCAGCGGCCGGGCTACCTCCTCTTCGGCATCATGCAGGGCGGCATCTATGAAGATCTGCGGCGGGAGTCGGCGGAGAGCCTGGCCGCCATCGGCTTCGACGGCTATGCCATCGGCGGGCTCGCCATCGGCGAAGGTCAGCAGGAGATGTTCCGCATCCTCGACTTCGCACCGGGGCTGCTGCCCGAGGCGCGTCCGCGCTATCTGATGGGGGTCGGCCGGCCAGAGGATATCCTGGGCGCCGTCACCCGCGGCGTCGACATGTTCGATTGCGTGATGCCGACCCGGGCCGGGCGCACCGGCGCGGCCTTCACGCGCTTCGGCGAACTCAACATGCGCAATGCCCGCCACGCCTCCGATGCCGGACCCATCGACCCCGTTTGCGCCTGCCCCGCCTGCCGCGGCTATTCCCGCGGCTATATCCACCATCTGGTGAGGTCGAAGGAAATCCTGGGCTCGATGCTGTTGACCTGGCACAACCTGCACTACTATCAGGAGCTGATGGCGGGCCTGCGCGAGGCGATCGCCGCGGGCCGCCTCATGGATTTCGTCGCCGCGTTTGAGGCCCAGAGGGCCCAGGCGGCCGAGGAAGCATCATGACCGAGATCTATCAAGGCCTGACCCAGCTTGGCCAACGCGCGGTCCAGCCCGCCTCGCCGGAGGAGGCGGTGCTCGAGCGCGTGCCCAATCCCCATCTCGCCGATAACTACGTCGTGCGCTTCGTGCAGCCGGAGTTCACCTCTCTCTGCCCCATCACAGGGCAGCCGGATTTCGCCCATCTGGTGATCGACTACATTCCCGATTGCTGGCTCGTTGAGTCGAAATCCCTGAAGCTCTATTTCACCTCCTTCCGCAACCACGGCGCCTTCCACGAGGCCTGCACCCTTGACATCGCCAAGAAGCTGATCGGCGCGCTGGCGCCCCGCTGGCTTCGGATCGGCGGCTACTGGTATCCCCGTGGCGGCATGCCCATCGACGTCTTCTTCCAGACCGGAGCGCCGCCCGAGGGCGTCTGGATCCCGCCCCAGGACGTGGCTGCCTATCGCGGGCGGGGATGAAGCCACACCCCACCCCGGCCCTTCCGCGCAAGCTGGGCGAGGTCGCCGATCCACGCAGCGCCATCCGCGAGAAGGCGCTGGGGCTCGGCTTCGATGCGGTGGGGTTTGCGAAGGCGACGCTCGCGCCGACAGCGCGCGAAGGCCTCGCGGGGTTTCTCGCCGCCGGCTATCACGGCGATATGGGCTGGATGGTGGAGAAGGCTGACCGGCGCGGCGATCCGCGGGTGCTCTGGCCCGGGGCCCGGTCGGTGGTGGTGCTCGGCCTCAATTATGGGCCGCCCTCCGATCCGCTGGCGGACAGGCCGAGCTCCGAGGCCGGCGAGATCTCGGTCTATGCGCGCAACCGCGACTATCATGACAGCATCAAGAAGCGGCTGAAGGCGCTGGCGCGCTGGATGGCCGAGGCTTTCGGCACGGAGGTGATGGTTTTCGTCGACACCGCGCCGGTGATGGAAAAGCCGCTAGCGCAGGCGGCAGGCATCGGCTGGCAGGGCAAGCACACCAATCTCGTCTCGCGTGAGCTGGGATCCTGGCTCTTCCTGGGCGAGGTTCTCACGACCCTCGATCTCGAGCCCGGACCCGCCGAGGAAGATCATTGCGGCGCCTGCCGGCGCTGCCTCGACGCCTGCCCCACCGACGCCTTTCCCGCGCCCTACCGCCTCGATGCCCGGCGCTGCATCTCCTATCTCACGATCGAGCATAAGGGGCCGATTCCGCGCGACCTGCGCCCCCTCATGGGCAATCGCATCTATGGCTGCGACGATTGCCTTGCTGTCTGCCCCTGGAACAAATTCGCCCGCGCGACAAGCGAGGCCGGCTTTCGGCAGCGTCCGGAGCTGGCGTCACCGCCCCTCGCCGAGCTCGCCGAGCTCGATGACGCCGGCTTCCGCCGCCTCTTCGCCGGCTCGCCGATCAAGCGGATCGGGCGCGCCCGGTTCCTCCGCAATGTGCTGACCGCCATCGGCAATAGCGGCCGTCCCGAGCTACTCACCGCTGCGGTGGCGCGGCTGGATGACGAGGACGAACTGGTGCGCGGCGCCGCTGTCTGGGCGGTGGCGCGTCTCACACAGCCACACCAGCTGCGGGAATTCGCCGCTGCCCGGATCGCTCGGGAGAGCTCGCCAGCCGTGGTGGAAGAATGGGCGTTCGTCCTCGCGGATGAGAGGATGAGCGCATGAGCGCCTGCCCCAACCGCGGCCGATTCCTCTCTGTAGCGTGGCCCTGCTAAGATAACGATCGCTTTGCACCGCGCCTCCGAGGGCGCTCGACATCGGGGCGGAAGCCACGTCGTGGCAAAGGAAACAACGTCACCAGAATGGGGGCCAATATGTCGGATACGCTCTACGCACGTCTCGGCGGCTATGACGGCATCGCTGCGGTGGTGGAAAAGCTGCTTCCGCGCCTGGCGAAAGATCCCCGCCTCGCCCGCTTCTGGCAGCATCGCGGCGAGGATGGCGTGCGCCGCGAAAAGCAGCTTCTCATCGATTTCCTGTGTGCCTCCGCCGGAGGCCCGCTGCTCTATGTCGGCCGCGACATGAAGACATCGCATAAGGGCATGGCGATCAGCGAGGAGGACTGGCGCGCCTTCATCGGCCATGTCGAGGCCACCCTCGACAGCTTCAACGTCCCGCAGAGCGAGCGGGCTGCCGTGCTCGGGTTCGTCGCCAGCACCAAGCCGGACATCGTCGAGTAGCCCGCTACTCCGGCTCCTCTGCAAACTGCGGGGCGCCCTCAGGGATTGCGACGCCCGGAAGCTTGCGCGAAACCCAGATATGCGTGGCCCCCGTCAAGTCGACCGGCCGGTCGAGGGAGCCGCCCTTGACGCTGACCGTCGGCTCCAGCGCCTCCCCATCCTCATGCCAGATCCGCGAGCCGCAATCCGGGCAGAAATTGCACTTCACCTGCCGGCCGCTATCGGCATCGCGGGTCCAGCTCCGGACCGCGCCCTGGGTCAGGCGGAAGTCCGGGCGCCGGAAGATCGCCGAGATGCCGAAGGCCGAGCTCGACTGCTTCTGGCATTCCCGTCAATGGCAGACATAGAGCTCCACCGGCGAGGTCGATGTCTCGTAGCGCACCGCACCGCATTGGCAGCCGCCGATCCAGGCCT
>DATFRE010000528.1:0-5599 GCA_035263545.1 Dongiaceae bacterium | reverse complement strand
CGAGGCATCCCCGGAATGCACGCCCTCCGTCAGCACCCGCACGGTCAGCGTCGCGGCGACCATGCCGCGCAGCGAAGTGGTCAGCCAAAGCTGGTCATAATTGCCACAGCCGGAATCGAGGCAGACCACGAGGGAGGGATTGCCGATGCGGGGCGCCAGATGCTCCACATAGAATGGGAGGTCATAGCTGCCGGATTCCTCGCAGGCCTCGATCAACACCACGCAGCGCGCATGCGGGATGCCCTGCTCGGCCAGTCCCAGAATTGCCGAGAGGGCGGCGAAGAGCGCATAGCCGTCATCGGCTCCGCCGCGGCCGTAGAGCTTGTCCTCCGTCAGGACCGGCGTCCAAGGCCCATGGCCCTCGGCCCAGCCGGCCATCTCCGGCTGCTTGTCGAGATGGCCATAGAGCAGCACCGGTTCCCGCCCGGCCACCGCACCCCGTCCTGGGACCTCGATCAGGATCAGGGGCGTGCGGCCGGGCAGGCGCACGACCTCGAGCGTTGCGCCCGGCAGATGGGGGAGCTTCGCGCGGGCCCAGTCGGCGAACAGGGTGACGGCCTTTTCCATATGGCCGTGGGCGGCCCAATCGGCATCGAAGGCCGGCGATTTGTTGGGAATCCGGATATAGTCGACGAGCCGCGGCACCACTTCCTCCCGCCAGCAGCCGTCGATGAACTGCGTCAGCCTGCCTTGATCCATCACGAGTCCCTCCCTACTTCGTCCCCTGCTTTCTCGCGCTCGAAGAGAACCACCGGGTGATCCTTATAGGTCGTGCGATGGAATTCCCGATAGCCGCATTTCTCGGCGACTCTGACCGAACCACGATTCTCCGGATCGATCAGGCAGACCGTCCTGATCCGGTTGAGATGGCGATCGGCCCAGCCGAGCACCGCCCGCACGGCTTCCGTCGCCACGCCGGCACCCTGGGCCGCGGGCGCGAGAACCCAGCCGATCTCCGGCGCGCCGTCGAAGCCCGGGCCGATGCCGCGCTTGAAATCGGCGAGGCCGGCCTCGCCCAGAAAGCCACCCGAGGCGCGATCCTCGATAACCCAATAGCCGTAGCCGAGGAGCGACCAATGCCCGGCATAGCGCAGGATTTTCGCCCACACCTCGTCGATGGCAAAAGGCTTGCCGCCGATATGGCGCGTGACGCGCGCATCGCCCCACATGGCCGCGCAATCGGCGAGGTCGACCGGCCGATGAGCGCGCAGTCGCAACCGCTCAGTCTCGATGATAGGAATGATCATGACAAGATTTGCAGATAGGGCACAAGAATAGTTCGCTTTGCAAAATTGCAAAAGATCTCGGCAGACAGTTAACCTATTTTCCGTCTATTTCAGCAAACTTTGTCCGGAGCGCTCTCGAAGGATGTGGACATGGCTGCACTGAGTGCCGGATTGCAGGGAGAGATCGACCGGTTCATGGTCCAGTACGACTCGCCGCGAGAGACGCAGGCGAGGCTGCTCGGTTCTATCCTGAAGCGCAATGCGGGCACTCTCTTCGGCAAGGAGCACAGCTTCGCCAAGATTCGCGACGTCGCGGATTACCAGCGCCAGGTGCCGATCCGGCAATGGCTGGACTTCGCACCCTATGTCGATGCGGTGGTGGAGGGCCAGACGGGGGTCCTGACTAAGGAACGGCCATTCTTCTATCACCGCACCAGCGGGACGACCGGCAAGCCGAAGATGATCCCGGTGACCCGGCGCTGCGAGGATCTGAGCAAGACCACCCACCGCCTCTGGGTCCTGAAGGCGCTCAGCAACAATCCTGGCATGCTGAGGAGCGAGGTGATGGCAGTCCTGAACACGGCCATCGACGGCTACACCCCGCGGCGGGAGGCCTATGGGGCCGTCTCCGGCAATATCTACTTCCGGCTTCCGCAGATCATACGCAAGGCCTTCTGCCATCCCTATGAGGTCTTCGCGGTGGGGGACATCGACGCCCGCCGCTATGCCCTGATGCGCTACGCCCTCGACAAGGATTGCAGCTTCGCCTTCACCGGCAATCCGATGGGGCTCGTCACCGCCTTCGATTTCGCCGACAAGAACAGCGAGATCCTGATCCGCGACATCCATGAGGGCACGCTGGCGCCGGAGTTCCCGCTGCCCGACGCCCTCCATGCGACGGCGTTGAGCCAACTTCGCCCCAATCCGTCCCGCGCCCGGGCGCTCGCCGCGGCGCGCGAGCGCCGCGGGCGGCTCTGCCCGGCCGATTACTGGCCCGGCCTGAAGCTCGCGGGATGCTGGCTCGGCGGCTCCATGGGGCATTTCGTGCCGCGGCTGCGCGAATGGTGCGCACAGGACACTCCCTTCCGCGATGTCGGCTATATGGCGAGCGAGGGCATATTCTCGATCCCGCAGGCGAATGAGACGCTCGACGGGCTGCCGGCCCTGCATGCGGTCTTCTTCGAATTCCTGGCCGAGCACGACTTCGGCAAGCCCGATGCGACCGCGTTGCTGGCCCATGAACTGGAGCCCGGCCAGAATTATCATGTGGTCGTGACCACTACCGGTGGTCTCTACCGCTATGCCATGAACGATGTCATCCGCGTCGGCGGCCGGCAGCAGGCCACGCCCCTGATCCGCTTCCTCTACAAGGGCGGCCTGGTGCAGAACCTGCAGGGCGAGATGATGACGGTCGAGCATGTCGCGGCCGCCATGAAGGCGCTGGATGCGGAGAGCTCCTTCAGGCTGCGCCATTTCCAGCTCGTGGGCGAGCTCGACCGGCGGGGCTACGCGCTCCATATCGAGCCCACGGAGACGCTTCCACCCGGCGAGCTTCACCGGCTCCTCGCGAGCTTCGATCGGGCTCTGATCGCGGCGAACGAGGTCTACGGATTCCTGCGTGCTGACCGGCTGCTGGTCCCGCCGCGCCTCTCCGTCATGCAGAAGGGCTGGTTCGATCGGATCGCCGCCGACCATATGGCCCGAAGCGGACGCGATTCGCAGTTCAAGCCCGCCCTGCTGGTGAGCAGGCCCGAGCATCCGGAGATGATCGAGCAGTCCCTGGATTGGCCGGCGGAGGACGGCGCGCGCGCGGTCGGCGTAGGTGGCGCCGGCTAGCTTCCGCGGGACATATCCGCCATGGCCCTGTCCGCCGCCGCCAGGGTCGCGTCGATTTCCGCATCGCCGTGGACCATCGACATGAACCAGACCCCGCGCGCGGTGACCCTCACCCCATGGCGCGCAAGCGCGCCGGCAAAGGTTGTCATCCGGCTTGCATCCGCCGCCGCCGCGGAGCGGAAATCCGCGACCTCGCTCGCTTCGGTGAAGAGCGTGCAGAAAATCGCACCGAACCCCTGCACCAGCAGGGCTTCGCCATGGCGCCGGGCACAGTCCCTGAGGCCCTGCATGAGCCTCTCGCCGCAGGCCTCCATGCGGCCATAGGCCCCAGGATCGGAAGCAAGCGCTTCCAGTGTCGCCAGAGCCGCCGTCACCGAGGTGATGTTGCCGTTATAGGTGCCGGAGTGCACGACCTGGCCCTTCGGATCCACCAGTTCCATGATGTCGCGCCGGCCGGCGACGACGCTGAGCGGAAAGCCGTTCGCCACGGCTTTGGCGAAGACCGAGAGGTCGGGCGTCACTCCGAAGCGGGACTGGGCTCCGCCCAGAGCGAGGCGAAAGCCGGTGATGACCTCGTCGAAGATCAGCACGACGCCGAACCGGCTGCAGAGGTCGCGCATCGCCTGCAGATAACCCCGCTTCGGCGCGATGACCCCGCAATTGCACATGGCCGGTTCGGTCATGACGGCAGCGATCTCGCCGCCCTGGCGCTCCAGCGCCCGGGCCAGGGCGTCGGGATCGTTCCACGGAAGGACGACCACCTCCTCCTTGACCCGCTCGGGTTGACCTCGGCTCATCAGAACTGCCTCGGGGGCCTCGCGCGGGCCCGCCTCGTTGAGGCCCGGCTTGCTGCTGATGAGGGTATTGTCGAGCCAGCCGTGATACTGGCCCTCGAATTTCACATATTTCGGGCGACCGGTATGGCCGCGCGCCAGACGGAGCGCGGCATGGATCGCCTCGGAACCGGTAACCGAGAAGCGCACGCGCTCCACGCCCGGGACCAGCTGCCTGATCCGCTCGGCAAGACGGACTTCACCCTCATGCTGCCCGGCGATCGACTGCCCCTTGGCAAGCGAGGCGGCAACGGGTCCGATGACCGAGGGTGCCGCATGTCCGAGCATGGCGGGACCGTTTCCCAGCACGTAGTCGATCATGACATTGCCGTCGACGTCGTAGAGCCGGGGCCCTTCGCCCCTTACGAAGAAGAGAGGCGCCGGCGCCTCGCCATAGCGCACATTGCTGTTCACGCCGCCGGCCACGCTTTGCCTCGCCCGCTCCAGCAGGGCTGCGGATTTTTCGAAAGACGGCATCGCCTCCCCCTCTGGCCGGATTCCCCTCAGGCAGGATTTTGGTCCTGGCTGATCCCGTTCAGCACCAGATCCACGATCCGGTCCACGGCCGCATCATCCATCGGCGCATGGGCCAACAGCAGGCGCATGTAGAAGGAGCCATAGAGCGCGTCGCAGACACCCTCGACATCGAGACCGGGGCGGAACTCACCCTGGGCGATGCCGCGCTCCAGCAACGCACGGGCCGCCTGCCGCCGGGGGGCGACATAGCTGCGGATGAAGGCCTCGCGGGTCGCCGGGTCCTTCTGGGCCTCGGCAACAATTCCCGTCAGCAGCCGGCCGGCCCGGCCGCCCAGGGACTTCGCGAAGAGGTGGAGATGAGCCCTGAGGTCGGCGCGCGGCGAGTCGGTTTCTGGGAAGGGGCTCTGCTGCTCGGCGACCCGCAGGAAGCTCTCCATGGCCAGCGCCCCCTTATTGGGCCACCAGCGGTAGATCGTCGTCTTGGCCGCGCCGGAACGCTCGGCGACGGCCTCGATGGTGAAGGCGGCAAGACCGCCGGATTCCAGGAGCTCATAGGCGGACCGCAAGATGGCGCCCCGCGTTTCCTGGCAGCGGGGCCGTCCGGGCGATTTCGCCTCAGCCATGGCCGACATGGTTCTTCCTCCTCCGAAAGCTCATCCAAGATAACCAGCCCTGCACCCCGTGCAACCCAGGGGCCTTGAACCGGTTTGCCGATAGATTAGATACGCATCGTAGCGTTTTTCAAGGAGCGCCCCCGTGCGCGGCAAGAAAGCCCGGATCCTGAGTGAACCTGCGGTCCTCGCTTTGGCCGGCGCGATCACCTATGGGGGCTATCCCAGGAGTGACTGACATGACCTCTCTCAAGAAAATCCTCCCCGCGCTCGCCATGCTTGCGGCGCTGGGCGCCGCGGTGCCGGCCATCGCCGGCGATGACGGCGACCTGCGCGATCAGGCCCTCGCCCAGATCAACGAGGCCGGTAGCTCGGCCGGGCTGGCACGGGCCTGCGGCGTCGACCCGACGCCGATCACTGCCGCCGTGAAGCAGCTTCTGAAGCGCGTCTCCCTCGACAGCCCGTCGGAGACCAATGCGCTGGCCCGCTATCGCGCGAACGAGGCGCATATGACCAAGGATTCTCTCGCCACGCCCGGCGCTCCGCCTTGTGCCGAGTTGAGCACCCTCCTGCGTGATGCGGTCCGGGATCTGAATGCCATCGCCGTGCCGGAAGT
>DATFRE010000527.1:0-6176 GCA_035263545.1 Dongiaceae bacterium | reverse complement strand
GTGCGGCCTCCATCAACAAGAGCTTCGGAGCCGTCGTCGCGCTCCATGACGTCTCGATGAATCTCGTTCCGGGAGAGATCACCGGCCTCGTGGGCGATAACGGGGCCGGCAAATCGACGCTGGTCAAGATCATCAGCGGTGTGCTTCGCCGGGATGCCGGCCTCATCGAGTTCGACGGGACCCCCGTCAACTTCGGCTCCCCCGCGGAGGCGCGGGCCAGCGGGATAGAGACCGTGTATCAGGATCTGGCGCTCGTTGGAAACCTGACGGTCTGGGCGAACCTCTATCTCGGCCGCGAGCTGATCACCGGTCCCAGATATCTGAACATACTCGACAAGCAGACCATGGCGTCGAACACGCGCGAGATGCTCAAGCAGTTTCAGAGCAATGTTCCGCCGATGGAGGCGCCGGTCGAGACGCTGTCCGGCGGGCAGCGGCAAGTGATCTCGATTGCCCGCGCGGCCGCCTGGGGATCGAGGCTCATCATCATGGACGAGCCCACGGCCGCCCTCGGCGTGGCGGAAACCCGCGCGGTGGAGGAGGTGATCCTGAGCCTCCGCCGGCGCGGGTTGAGCCTGCTGGTCATCAGCCACAATCTGGACCAGATTTTCCGGATCACGGACCGGATATGGGTGCTTCGCCGCGGCCGGATGATCGGCCAGCGCGTGACAAAAGAGACTCTCCCCGATGAGATCGTCAGCATGATCACGGGTGCTGCGACCGGCGTGACCGGGGCCAACTGATGCCCATCGATTCACCCGCCGGCAGAGTCGGTTCTGAGGGAAGCAAGACTCGCATCAGGCGGGGAATCATCCGGCGTTACGGCATGACCCTGGTTTTCCTGGCCCTGGTCGCCTTCATGCTCGCGACGAAATCCCAGTTCGGAACCTACCAGAACATCAGCAATGTGCTGGCGCAGAACTCCATCATCGGCATCATCGCCTGCGGCATGACATTTGCCATCATCCTCGGCGGCTTCGATCTGTCCGTCGGCTCCGTCGCTGCCCTTTCCAGCGTCGTCGGAGCGACCCTCATGATCGACATGGATGTGCTCAGCATCCCTATCGGCATAGCAGGTGCCTTGCTCGCTTGTCTTTTCGTCGGAGCAGTCAACGGCTTGCTCATCGCCTATGTCGGGGTGAATCCGTTCGTGTCGACCTTGGGCACCATGACCGTGGTTCGAGGCCTGATCTATGTCGCGACCAATGCGACTCCGCGATTTGGCGTACCCTACGGTTTCACGACGCTCGGCTTGGGCAAATTCCTGGGCATCCCCATACCGGCGATCATTTTCATGATCGTTGCGCTGCTTCTGGGCTTCGTGCTGCACAAGACCCGCTTCGGCCACTACATCTATGCCGTCGGGGGGAACGCCGTGGCGGCCTCGGAAATGGGCGTGAACGCGCGGCGCGTGCGGTTTGCGGTCTATGTGCTCGTTTCGGGCTGCGCCGCGCTGGCAGGGATCATTCTCATCGGACAGACGGCCAGCGCGACGCCGCAGGCGGCTTTGGGCTACGAACTCACGGCGATCGCCGCCGTGATCGTCGGCGGCGCATCGCTCGGCGGCGGGAGCGGCCGTATGTGGGGGACGATCGTCGGAGTATTCCTCCTGGGGGTGATCGCCAATGCGCTCAACCTGTTCGGGGTCTCTCCCTTCTGGCAGCCGGTCGCGACCGGATTGATCCTCATCGTCGCCGTGGCCCTGGACGGCTATTCGGGACGAGGAGAGTTCGCCTCGCGATAGGCGGCCAATCGTCGCGCGAGGTCCGTATCCTCGAAGAATTGTATCTCCTCGGGGAAACGCTACTTTTGCCCGCACCCCTTGCCCGACGGACCTTCCAGCTATCCGCTCCAACGCAAAGGCGGTAGCATGTTGAAGGGATCGGGGCGCCACGATCCGCATGAAGATAAATCCCGGCTAGCGACGGCCTTAAGCTCGCGAAGGAGGCAACATGGCTGACGGTCATTCTCCACGCGCAAGGGTAACCTCGAGGAAGGCTCTGGGCCGACGCGGATTCCTGAAGGGGGCCTTGGGCCTGACGGCGGGCCTGCTTCCCGGCCTCATTTCGACGGGGGCCACGGCCGCGGCTCTCAGCTGCCTTCCCGTGGCCCGCATGGCCCCGGTACCGGGGACGCCGCCCGCGAATAAGAAGATCGGCGTCAGCGTCGCCTATCTGAAAGTGCCGTTCTACGCGAACTTCAAGACCGGCCTCGAGGACGGGGCGAAGCAATTCGGATTCACCTACGATCTGGTGGACGGAAACAGCGGGGATGTTGCGACCGAGCTCGCAAATCTGCAGAACTTCATCGCTCAAAAATATGATCTGATCATCCTGACACCCTCCGGCGAGGGAATCATTCCGGGCATCAAGCTGGTCAACGACGCCGGAATTCCCATCATCGAGGCGAACAACAAGGCAGGCTTCGGCCGGAAGGAGGTCAACGTCCTGACCTATGTCGGGGCGGACGACGTCAATTTCGGTCGCCTTCAAGGCCAGCTTCTCGACCAGGCTTTCAAGGGAGGCAAGGCGAAGGTCGCCTATGTCATGGGCTTCTCCGGCAGCCCCGCGCAGGTCTTGCGCGCCAAGGGGTGGGATGAGTTTCGGGCGAGCCACCCGCAATATGACGAAGTCGCGCGGGTGACCGATGATTTCGACAGCGCGAAGGCCTTGGCGGCCGTCCAGGATCTGCTCAGCCGCTTCCCGAAGGGACAGCTCGACGCGATCGTGATGCAGGGGCCGGAGGGGCCGGCGGCGGTCGACTTCGCCCAGAGAAACGGCCGCAGCGAAGTCGTATTCATCGCGGGGGACTATCCCGCCGATGTGCGGCAGTTGATCTACGACGGCAAGATCTATGGGACGGTCGATCAGGATCCCTATCCGCAGGCCTACCAGGCGATGCACATGGCCCACCTGCACTTCACGGGAAAGGATTCCGAGATCCCCAAGCCCTACTTTCTGTCGCTGCCGCTCGTGACGAAGGACAATGCCGAGAAGACCCCCGCTGCCTGGGGATGTTGATACGGGAGCGGCTCACGGCAAAGGTGCCGTTCTAGCGGGCTGACGGCACCCCGCGCCGATATCAGATGGCCGCGGCGAGCGCGCGGACGCTGTCCATCGGCGCATGCATCAAATCCCATGACAGGATGGCCCCGTCTGCATTGGCTTCGCGACCCGCGCGGACCATGTCGATGACCTGCTCCGGCGTTATCTCGATGACGCCGGGATGGCATACCAGCTCCAGGCCGAAGAGGACGGGAACGGGATGCGCGAGGCGCACGGCATCCGCGATCTCCGGGGCGATGACCGGCATCGGAACGGCATGCTCCCGTGTCAGCCGCAATGTGTGCGCTTCAAAGCCCGGCAGGTGACGCGAGGCCCAGGCGAGGATGCTCGCTTCGCTGAGACCCAGCATCCGTGTCGCCCCCTCTACGAGCGCCGGAATCTCCAAACGCAATCCTGCGGGTCCCTTGGCCACCCGGTAGGTCATCGGCTTGACCCAGTCGCAATGCTTGGCAAGGGCGCCATAGTCCTGGCCGACCAAGGGCGCCAGGCCCGGCGAAAACAGATCGATCGAAAGCCTGCGGCCGAGGCGGGATGCCTCGGCATGTGCCTCGGCGACGAGCTTCTCGATGCTGTCCGATCGGAAGCGAAGGAAGCGTGAGAGAAGCGAACCGGGGCCGGCAAGGCGTGCCAGCCATGAACCTCCCTCTGCCTGTCGGCCCAAGGGCCGGAGGGTTTCGAAGGCAGATAGCCCACGCTCGAAGATCTGCGCGACATCCCCGAGATCGAGTCCGATGGCCGCCGCGGCACGGCGACAGTGATCGCAGAAGCATGAGACGACCTCCTCCAGCCCATTGGCCGGCGAGGGAAACCGTATCTTGTCCAGAAAGACGCCGTCGAACGGATAGCGGCTCAGCAGCTCGCGAAGGCGGGTCAGGGTCTTCGCCTGTGTTGCCGGATTGTTGGGGCAGGCGAAGCGGAATGTCTCCGCCACCTCCGCCCTCTTTTCCGCCCAGCCGCCCCAGCCTCGACTCCGCTGCCCCCGCCAGTTGACGACCAGATCCGAGTCCTCCATGGCGGGAATATCGGAGAGAACGTTGTACCAGAGGAATATCTGCTTCGCCGGGCGGCCGCGCGGATCCGTCACCAGGCGGAATATCTCGGGAATTTCCCGGGCGCCGACGATCAGAATATGGAGCTCGAGGGCAGCTTTGACCCGCTCGATGACCGACAGCACGCGATCGATGCCCAGACGGTCGAGGGATGAGTGTGTGGTCGAGAGCTGCGCGCCGACGATCCAGGCCTTGCTCATCCTTCAGACCCCAGAGCTCTTGACGCCTTGATGTGGGAGTCTGACTGATAATCCGGCGCAGGTCATCATCCCCCGAGCAGTGCCGCCCGACGGGCCGCTTCCAGTGGATGCTGCGTGCGGCTCGGGCGCTATGTACCGCTGGTGGCGCGGCCGTGACGTGGAGAATCAGATTGACGAACGGGAGGAGCCGATGACGAAGCCGCGCCTCAAGTTTTTCGGCTGGGGTCGTGAGGGCGAGGGCATGACGCCCGAGGAGGAGGACTTCGCCTTCCGGCGGCTCGGGGAGCGCTTCGGCGTCGAGCGCGCGGCTGGCCTGCCGGCGCCCCGCCTCGAAGACATCGCGCTCCGCGCCCCGCGCATCACGCCTCCCGCATCGCTTGCGCCGATCTGCGCGACGGCGCCCTATGACCGGGCGGCACATAGCTATGGCAAGGCCTACCCCGACTATCTGCGCGCCTTGCAGGGCGATTTCGCTCCGGCCCCCGATGTGGTGGCCTATCCCCGCAACGAGGCCGATATTGCCGCCCTCCTCGATTGGGCTGGGGGCGAACAAGCAGCGGTGACGCCTTTCGGCGGCGGGTCGAGCGTCGTCGGTGGCGTGGAGCCGCGCGTCGATGGTCACAAGGCCGCCCTCACCATCGATCTCAGGGAGATGGGAGCCGTTCTGGAGATCGACCGCAGCTCGCGCGCGGCGTGCATCCAGGCTGGCGCCTATGGCCCCGCCCTCGAGGCCGCGCTCAAGCCCCACGGCCTGACCCTCAGGCACTTCCCGCAAAGCTTCGAGTATTCGACGCTGGGCGGCTGGATCGCGACCCGCTCGGGCGGCCATTTCGCGACGCTCTATACGCATATCGACGACCTGGTCGAATCCCTCCGCACCGTCACGCCGAAGGGCGTCCTGGAGAGCCGGCGTCTGCCGGGCTCGGGCGCGGGGCCGAGCCCCGATCGCCTCATGATCGGCTCCGAGGGGATTCTGGGGATCATTAGCGAAGCCTGGATGCGGCTTCAGGACCGGCCGCGCTTCCGGGCAGGCAGCGCCGTCCGCTTCAGGGACTTCTTCGCCGCTGCGCGGGCCTTGCGGGTCATTAGCCAGTCCGGCCTCTATCCCGCGAATTGCCGGATCCTCGATCCCGAGGAAGCCTGGAACACCGGCGCTGGCGATGGGACATCGGCGATCATGGTGCTGGGCTTCGAATCGGCCGACCATCCGGTCGAGCCCTGGATGAGCCGCGCGCTGGAATGCTGCCGGGATCATGGCGGGGAAGCGGAGACCCCGGCTGCCGAGGATGCGCATCGCGAGGGGGCCGCCGGGCGTTGGCGCAACGCCTTCATGCGCATGCCCTATACCCGCGAACGCACCATCCGCTGCGCCATCATCAACGACACCTTCGAGACGGCCATCACCTGGGAGCGCTTCGAGACGCTGCATGACCTGGTGAAGGCGGCGACGGAAGCCGCCATCAGGCAGGCGACCGGACGGGCGGGCGAGGTCACCTGCCGCTTCACCCATGTCTACCCGGATGGACCCGCGCCCTATTTCTCCTTCCACGCCCTCGGCCGCCACGGCGCTCTTCTTCAGCAGTGGCATGCGATCAAGAATGCGGCGAGCGATGCGCTGATTGCGGCGGGCGGCACGATCACGCACCATCATGCCGTCGGCCGCGATCACCGCCCCTGGTACGACCGACAGCGCCCCGAATTGTTCGCCGCCGCATTGCGGGCCGCCAAGCGTGAGTTGGATCCGCAAGCGATGCTCAATCCCGGCGTCCTGATCGATCCCTGAAACCGGCACCGGTCACTGCTCGAGGACGTCGAAGGGGCGGAGCGCTCCATCCTTGAAAATTTCAGCTTCCGCGACTACG
>DATFRE010000526.1:0-13295 GCA_035263545.1 Dongiaceae bacterium | reverse complement strand
TCGGGACCTCGGCTGCGATCTGCACGAGGCGGCGGGTATAGCCGAACCGGACGGCAAGGGAGGTGAGATAGGCGCAGCTGTGGCCGCCATGGGCCGCGATCCTGAACTCCGCATGGAGATCGTAGCCGAGACTCGACCTGGAAACTCCCATGGCGTCCTCCTCCGGCTTCAGCTTCTTGAAGCTCATTTCCTTCGTCAGGTCGTGATAGGAGGTGGTCTCGTCCTCGATCGGCGCGGGAAGCATCGGCGTGACAGTCACCTTCGCCGGATGGGTCGCGGCGGCACAGGCGGTTGCCGCCACCTCGGCCCGCCCCGGAAGAGTGAAAATGGCGAGGCTCAGCATCGCGGCGGCCAGCACGCACCCGGACAGCTTTGCCTGCGCTGTTTCGGCCTTAATCAGCATACCACTTGTCATCGCTGTAGAAAGGTCCTGGTTTCGTATGGAGTTGCTCGTATTTGCAGAGCTGCGGCTGGGGTCCGAGGGCAACCGATTCTCCGCCGCGGAACGCCCATTCCCCGCGGTCGGAATTGGCGGCCTTGACATAGCTTGAAAGCAGGAAGGCGCGGTCCTTTTGCGAGCGGTTGATGGCGGAGCCGTGGACGGTCAGCAGGCTCCACATCACCAGATCGCCCGGTTCGAGCTCGATATCGACGATGGCTTCAGGGTCAAGCCCGGCGGCGCGCAGCGCCGGCTCCTCGGTCACCCCCTTCATCAGCGGACCATCATCCGAGAGGCCCAGATAGCCCAGCCGATGGCTGCCCGGAATGATGCGCAGGCACCCGTTCTCCCGCGTCGCCGGATCGATGGCGAGCCCGGTGGTGATGTAGGAGGTCATCAAATCGCGGAAGGCGTCCTGGCGCTCACGGAAGCGCAAATCCTGATGGAAGCGAAAGCCGGTCCGCTCGGCGCCCGGCGGCTTCCAATGGATCTGCTGGGCAACCTGCTTGATGTCGGCCCCGAGGAGCGGGGCGAGCGCCCGGAAATAGGGCTCCGACCGCCGCAGTTGCTCGAAATAGGGGCTGATCCAGGACATCCAATGGGCCTGGAGGACATAGCGCCGCCCGCGGAAGGATTCGGGCAGGATCTCGAACAAAAGGTTCCGGTCGCGATAGGTCGACGGGTGCCTGAGGCCTTCCTCGTAGATGCGGCGCGTCTCGGCCTGGAGCGCGCCGATGGCTGCCCGGGGCAGGAGGCCTCGCAGCACGGCATAGCCCTGCTCCCAATACTGGTCGACATAGCCCTGGCTCATGGCCAGCCAGGATTGCCTGCCGGCTTTGTTCCGGCAATGCAAAAAGCGCGGTCTAGGGATCGAGGGGTGCTCTGACCGGCGGTATCAGGACCTCCAGTGCGGCGCCGATGGAAAGGGCCAGATCGTCGGTCCGCCAGGGCGTCACGATCTGAAGCCCGACCGGGAGCTTCTCGGGCGAGAGGCCGGCGAAGACGCTGAGGGCCGGCAGGCCGGTGAGATTGTAGACGGCGCTGTAGAGCATCTCCCCTTCACCGCCGTCATCGCCGAGCGCCGGATCCTCGGCGGGCGCGACCCAGGGGACGGAAGGCGAGAGGATGGCGTCCACCCTGGCGAAAAGTTGATCGTAGCGGTGGGCCAGCTCGCGCTGGAGCTGCTGGGCACGGATATAGGCGGTGGCGGGCAGAGCGAAGCCCGCCTCGATCTGGAGCCGGGTCATCTCGCCGAAACCTCCGGGCTCGGCGGCGATCAGGCGCTGATGGATCACGCTCGCCTCAGGCTCGAGGATGGTGAGCAATGCATCGGCGGCATGCTCGAGACCGGGGATCGAAACCGGCTCTATCTCGGCGCCGGCCTGACGCAGCTTGGCCAGGGCCCGCTCGAAATGATACCGCACCGCCGGCTGGAGGAAACGGTCCTGGCCGGGATGATCCATGATCCCGAGCCGGAGGCCCTTCAGCCCATGCGGCCGAGCCGGGAAGGAGCCGCCGGTCATGCCTTCGAGCAGGCGGGCCGCGTCGGCAACCCGGCGCGCCAGGGGGCCGGCATGGTCGAGGGACCAGGAGAGCGCCTGGACGCCATCGAGATCGACGAGGCCGTAGCTCGGCTTCAAACCCGCGATGCCGCAATAAGCGGCGGGAATGCGGATCGACCCACCGGTATCGGTGCCGATAGCGGCGAAGCACATGCCGCTGGCAACGCCGGCGGCCGAACCGCCGCTGGAGCCGCCGGAGGTGCGCTTGGGATCCCAGGGGTTGTTGGTCTGGCCGATCTCCGGATGGACGGCACCATAGGCATATTCCAGCAGGTTGGTCTTGCCGATCAAAACGGCGCCCGCCCGGCGCAGATTCTTCACCAGCCCCGCGTCTCTATCCGGATGGCGCGGGCTTCCGGCGCGCGAAGCGAAGGTTGTGGGGGCGCCTGCCATCGCGATCAGATCCTTGACCGCGACCGGCACGCCATGGAGCGGTCCGCGATCATGGCCCTGGCTCAGTTCACGTTCGGCGGCCGCGGCATCGGCGAGGCTTTCCTTCTCGAGCGGGGTGACGAAGGCGTTCAGCTTGCTGTCCAGCGCTTTGATCCGGGCGAGCGCGCGCTCAGTCACCTCCACCGGTGAAAGGGACTTCCGGCGGTAACGGGCGCCGAGCTCGGCGATGGAAATGAAGTCGATCTCGCTCACGCCAGCTTGTCCGGGGCCTGGGCGATGCCCGAGCCACCGCTGCCTTCGATATCGAGAGAAGCGAGCCGGTCGCAGCTTTTGAGCAAGGCGAGTGCGACCGGCAGGATCGCGCCCGCGCGCTCGGCCGTCACCTCGAGCCCGCCGGCGCGCAGCATCCGGCGCAGGGCTTCGGCATCTATATCATCCGGGGTGGGAAAGCTCATGGAAGCACCTCGCCTGTTTTTGGCCTCACCCGGCCCTCTCCCGTTTGACGCGCGGGAGAGGGGAGGTGATCGAGGGAAGCCTACTGCTTCTCCATATGAGTCCGCAGGAAGATGTTGTTGCCCAACTGGATCTGTACGAAGCCCTGCACCGTCTTGCGCAGGCCGACCGGGTAGGGGGACTGGTACATGAACACGATGGGTGCGGCCTTCACGTAGATTTCCTGGATCTGCTTGTACTGCTCGGCGCGCTTGGCCTTGTCCGCCTCCTTCGTGCTGTCGAGATAGAGCTTCTGGATGGTCGGATCGTCATAGCCGCTGTGCTGGGATTCCGTCGTCGGGAAATAGGTGAAGTAGGAGGTGATCTCGCTGGGATCGATGATGTCGTCGGTCCAATACCCGGTCTGGATCTGGAAGTCCGCAGCGTCGTAGTGGGAGACCATGGTCGCGTTGTCCATTTGGGTGATGTTGAGCTTGACCCCGAGCTGCGCCCACATCTGCTGGATGGTCGAGAGATTGGCCGCGTCATCGGCACTGCCGGCGAGCGCCTGGGCGTCCAGCGCGAAGCCGTTCTCCTGGCCCGCATCCTTCATCAGGGCCTTGGCCTTCGCCAAGTCATAGGCATAGGCGGGCCCGGGCCCATAGAAGAGCGGCGTCGAGGACGACATGTAGGAGCGCATGGGCGTGCCCACCCCGAAGGTGACGAGCTTGATGACCGCGTCCTTGTCGATGGCGAAGTTCAGGGCCTGGCGGACCCGCTCGTCGCTGAGCGGATTGGGCGTGCCGTTCTTAAGCTTCGGGCGGATGTTCAAGGTGAGATAGGTCACCTTGGTCGAGGGGAAGAGCTCCATGTTCAGATTGGGATCACCCTTCAGCTCGGCGACCCGGGCATAGGGGATGAACTCGGCGCCGTCGACCTCGCCAGCCTGGAGCTTCAGGATGCGCGTCGCGTCGTCGGAAATGATCTGGAAATCGACCTCGTCGAGGTAGGGAAGCGGCTTTCCGTCCTCGCCCATCTGCCAGTAGTAGGGATTGCGCTTGATCACCATCTGGGTCCCGCGCTGCCAGCTGTCCAGCATGAAGGGGCCGGAGCCGATGGGATGCTCGGCGAAGGCCTTGGCCTTGTCGGCATCCGTCGCACCGGGCGCCGCCTCGAAGAGCTTCTTGGACATGACCGAGCAGTTGAAGATGGCAAGCGCGGCCGTCAGCGCCGGGTCGGGATGCTTCAGATGCAGGACCACCGTGTCGGCGCCCTTGGTCTCGATGGAATCGATCGATTCCAGGGTGAAGTTCCAGGCACCGTTCTTCGGATCCCGGGCCCGGTCGAGGGACCATTTGACATCGTCCACCGTCAGCGGCGAGCCATCGGCGAATTTCAGATTGGCCCTGAGCCTGGCGGTGAAGGTGAGGCCGTCATCGGACAGCTGATAGCTCTCGGCCAGCCCCGGCTGCACGGAACGGCCGTCAGTGGTCGGCTCCAGCAGCGTGTCGTAGAGATTGGTCAGGATCCAGATGTCGACATTGCGCTCGTTCAGCACTGGATCGAGGAAGAGGGAATCCGCGTTGCGGGCATAGACCATCTTGCCCCCGCGAGTGAGCGCCTGGGCGTGGCCTCCGAGCGCGAGAGCGAGCCCGAGCGTGGCGAGAACGGCGAGCCTTTGCAGACCGATTTTCATAGACCCCTCCTGTTTGAGACGTTGATGTCCGATTTGGCCTCTGTCTTCCTCGTCCCTGGATTTCCGCTGACGCGGAATGATCGACGAATGCCGTTCGCGCGCCGTGCTAGCGCGCCGGTTTTCCCAAGCCCTCCTGCCCCAGCAGCTCCCAGTACCGGATCCAGGCCTTGAGTCCGTCGGTCAGGCGTTGCAGGCGGAAGAATTCGTTGGGCGCATGATAGTCCTCATCCGCCGTCGAAAAGGAGAAGAACACCGTCTCGGCGCCCAGCGCCTCGCGGAAGATGAGGCCGATGGGTATCGTCGCACCCATCCGCACGCGCAAGCTGGGCTTGCCATAGACCTCCTTCAGCACGCGTTCGGCCAGCAGCAGCCCGGGATGATCCTCCGGGATGGCATAGGCCTTGGAACCATGGCCGTCATCGCTGTGGATCTCGACCGTCACGCCTGGCGGGCAATGCTCGCGCAGATGGTGGGCGATGGCGGCGGTGACGGCCTTCGGTTCCTGGTCCGGCACCAGGCGGCAGGTGATCTTGGCGCGCGCCAGGCTGGGGATGACGGTCTTCGTCCCCGGCCCTTCATAGCCGCCCCAGAGCCCGTTCAGCTCCAAGGTTGGCCGCAGCCATTGCCGCTCCAGAAGGCTGTAGCCCGCCTCGCCCGCGCCGCCCGGCGCGCCGATGGCGGCGAAGTAACGCTCTTCGCTGAAGGGAAGCTCGGCGAGGGCGGCGCGCGCCGCATTGCTGGGCGGGCGGACATCGTCATAGAAGCCCTTCACGGCGATGCGGCCCTGGTCGTCATGCAAGGAGGCGACGAGGCGGGAGATGGCATGCAAGGGATTGGCGACGCCCCCGCCATGGCGGCCGGAATGGAGATCCTTGCCGGCCCCGGTGATGGCGAATTCGAGCGCACAGATGCCGCGATTGGCGACCGTGACCGAGGGCTCGTCCGGGCGCCACATGGCACCGTCGGCGGAGAGCACGAAATCGGCAGTGAGTTCCTTCGCATGGGCCCGCACGAATTCGCCCAGATGGGCGCTGCCCTGCTCCTCCTCGCCCTCGATCACCAGCTTGACGTTGACGGGCAGCCGCCCATCGGTCCGCATGAAAGCCTCGGCCGTCTTCAGCGGGATCAGCATCGGCCCCTTGTCGTCGGAGACGCCGCGGGCATAGAGCCGCCCGTCGCGAACCGTCGGCTCGAAGGGCGGGCTCTTCCATTTCTCCAACGGGTCCGGCGGCTGCACGTCGTAATGGCCATAGACCAGGATGGTCGGCGCGCCCGGCGCTGCGAGCCAGGAACCGGTGACGATGGGATGGCCCGCCGTCGGGTTGATCGTCACGCCTTCGAAGCCCGCGCGGCGCATGCGCTCTGCGACCCATTCCGACGCCTCGCCGATATGGGTCTTGTGGGCAGGGTCGGTGCTGACGCTGGGGATGCTGGCGAAGGCGACCAGCTCCTGCAAGATCTCCTCGCCATGGGCTTCGGCATAGGCGAGAGGCGTGTCATTCCTGGCATCCATCTTCTACTTGCCTCCATCCACGCTCAGCACCTGGCCGGTGATCCAGCCGGCCTGGTCCGAGGCGAAGAAAAGAACCGCATGGGCGATGTCCTCGGGCGCGCCCAGCCGCTTCAGCGCGATTGCCTCGACGAGCCGGCGCTGTCCCTCGGCGCCATAGGACTGCCACTGGCGCTCCGTCGTCGGATTGGAGCGCACGAAGCCCGGCGCCACATTGTTGACCGTGATGCCCCAGGGGCCGAGCTCGTGGGCGAGCTGGCGCGTGAGACCGATCTGCGCCGCCTTGGCCGAGGCGTAGGCCTGGATCCCCGTCAGGCTGATGCCGAGGCCGGCGCCGCTGGAGATGTTGACGATGCGCCCGCGGCGGGCCTTCTTCATCCCCGATGCCACGGCCTGGCTGCAATAGAAGGCGCCGGTGACATTGACGTCGAAGATGCCTTGCCACTCCGCCGGGCTGATCTCCTCCAGGGGTCGGCCGACCTGGCCCAGCACCCCGCCGGCATTGTTGACCAGGACGTCGATGCTCCCGTCTCCCGCCGCCTCGGCGATGAAGGCCTCCACATCGGGCCGGCGGGTGATGTCCACGGTCCGGGTCTCACATTTGGCCCCGCAGAGCGCGCGGGTCTCGCTCAGGCCTGCGGAATTGACGTCGCAAGCGAAGACCCGGGCGCCGCGACCGGCGAAGGCCTTGGCGATGGCACGGCCAAAGCCGTGGCCGGCGCCGGTGACGATGACGCGGCGGCCCTCGAAAGTGATGTTCATGCCGCGGCCCTCTTCATGGCGAGAGCGTACAGCGTGGCATCGCCTTGGGGGCGCCGACCCTCCTCGACATCGCCGATGAGGGTGATGAGCCGCGCCGCCAGCGGTGTGGCGACGCCATGGCGCCGACCGGCTTCGACGACGGGGGCGAGTTGGGCGGCGACCTCGGTTCTGCGCTTTCGTACGGCGAGGTCGCGCCAGATCCCGCTATGGCTCTTCGCCGAGCGGCGGTTGAAGGCGACCATGGCGTCGAAGGAGGCATGGAGCTCCGCCTCGCTCGCGCCCGGCAGGAAGGCGCTCGGGTCGAAGCCGTTGAAGGATTCGGGTTTGATGCCGGCGGCGACCGCCACCGCCATGACCTCGCGGCCGAGGGCGATCAGCAGCTGGCGATGGCGCGGCGAGGCCAGGCAATCGGCGATGGAGTCGTTGGTCAGCGCCGTTGCGATCAGGAGCGCGCCGTAGTCGAGCTTGCTCCAGAGATAGCCCCAGATGTTCGGGGTGAGGACCGCCCGGTCGTCGAAGAGCTTCAGCAGGTGATGCAGCCTCTGAGCCCGCTGGGTGATCCTGCCGTCGATTTCCCCCACCACAACGGCGCCCCGCCCGGCATAGTGGATGACCCCGGGGGAGAGGTAATCCGCGCCGAAATTGATGAAGGCGCCGACCGTCCGGTGTTCGCCGACCTTGGCCGCGATGACCAGCTCGTTGAGGCCGTTCTGAAGCGAGACGACGCAGCCATCGGCCGTTAGGAAAGGAGCCAACGCGGCTGCCGCCGCTTCGGTGTCGTGGGCCTTGACGCAAAGGAAGATGGTATCGAACTGTCCTTCGAGATCCTTGGCCAGGAAAGCCCGGGCCCGGACGCGGAACTCCTCGATCGGGCCCGTGATGGAGAGGCCCGTCGCATTGATCGCGGCTACATGGTCGGGATCGCGGTCGACGAAGACCACCGGCTCGCCCGCGCGGATGAGATAGGCGCCGACGGTGCCGCCGATCGCGCCGGCGCCCCAGACGAGGATCGTCGAGGCGCTCATGCCCAGTTCGAATCGATGACCGTGCGGGTCTCCTCGACGGCGACGGCCCAGAGCGCGTCCATCTCCTCGTCGCTGCGCTCGTAATAGCCGCCGAAATTGCCGTCACCCAGAAGGGCGCGCACGCCCTTGGCATCGACGGTGCGCATCTTCTCGTAGTCGATCATCGGCTTCTGCTGGCTCGGCGCAACCACTCCCGGCAAGCGGGTCCAGGTGAAGTTCTCCATCCAGGAGGCATGGGAGGCGACCGGGTCGATCTGCTTCACCTTCGCCCAGGTCTTGGGGGCGTTGTACCAGTTGTGGAACTTGACCTTGATGCCGGGATGATCGGTCATCCATTCCTGGGAGAGGGTCTGGGCCGGCGAATTGCCGCCATGGCCGTTGACGATGACGATGCGCTTGAAGCCATGGTCCGCCATGCTGTCGAGGATGTCGCGCACGACCTTGACGAAGGTCTCCAGACGCAGCGAGATGGTGCCGGGAAAGGCCCGGAAATAGGGCGTTATGCCGTAATTCACCGGCGGAAAGACGGGCACGCCCAAGGGTTCGGCGGCGTCGATCGAAACCCGCTCCGAGAGAATGCAGTCGACCATGAGGCTGAGCTGGGCATGCTGCTCGGTGCTGCCCACGGGAAGGACCGCGCGATCATCGCGCTTCAGATAGTCCTCCACCTGCATCCAGTTCATGTCCTTAATTTTCATGGGACCTCCTCAAGGCAGCGGGTTTGACGCCGGTCGCCGCCGCGCCGCCGCGCAGGGTCTCCAGCATGGGCAGCAGAATCTGGTCGATCTCGCGCGGATCCGGGGTATGCCGATATTCAAAGGAGCGGGCCCCCGGCCGAAGCTCGCCAACCACGCGCTCCGAGCCCGTCGCGTAGACGGCGATGTCGATCCGGCGCAGGACCTCCGGCAGGTCGGGGCTTTCCAGCAGGGTCGCCTCGATGTCATGGACATGGGGCGCGAAGCGCTGCACGCCCGCCTTCATGATCGGCAGGAACTCCGGGAAGGTGGAGATGATTCCGATCGAGGCCAGAGGATCGATCTGGGCCAGCAGCGTGCGGGTGCGCTCCGAGGGAATGTAGTGGACGCCGAGCACCGGCTTCTTGGGGCCGACGAGGGTCGCAACCTCGGCCTTGCGGTTGAAGAGGGTGAGGACGAGATCGGCGTTGTCGACACGCCGGCGGGCGAGATCGCTCGCGGCCACGTCCGCCATGGTCGTGGTCTGGATGCTGTCGCCCTTGGGCAGATGGGCCCTGATGTCGGCGCCATAGGCGCGGGTCGCCTCCTCGAACAGCCCGACGAAGACGAGGCGCAAGACCCGGCCCACCGGCGGGCTCGCCGCCAGGTTGCGGCGGTTGATGCGGGCATTGACCAGCGCGGCAAGATCGGCGGCGGAGAGGCCGGCGGCCACGGCATCCTCGAGCAGCTGGTCGATGCGTTGCTGCAGGCCCAGCAGCTCCGAGCGCATCTGCGCCCCCACCGAGCTCGAGACGAAGGTGCCGGTGCCCTGCTTGGTCTCAAGCAGGCCGACTTCCTTCAGCTCCTTGTAGACTTGGCTCACGGTCATCGGGGCGATGCCGAGCTGGCGCGCCATGCTGCGCACCGGGGGCAGACGCTCGCCGGGCTGGAGCTGGCCGCAGACGATGCCGTACTCGATCACCCCGCGCAGCTGCACGCCGAGCGGAACGGGAAGATCGGGATCGATATTGAACGGCATGAAGAGAAGCCCCGGAGACTGTTACAGTAGACTATAACACTAGTACGGCTGCCTTCAAGTCAGCCGGCAGTTGCTCGCATTACAGGCACCGGCCACGGGAAATTTGACTCGCCTCGCCGAGCTATGGTGTCATAATCGACTATAACAATAAGACCAGTTCGATGCGTTCTGGGGTCATCAGCAGGGAGACACTCTCATGAGGAAATGGATTAAGGGCCTGCTTCTGGGATGCGCCATGGTCGCAGCCATCGGCACGGCCGAGGCCGCTACCCGCGGCGGCAAGATGGTCTATGCCCGCTATGCGGATTCGCTCTGGTTGGATCCGGTGTTCAACGACGCCAATGTCGATATCTGGATCCTGACCAATCTCTACGACACGCTGTTGCAGCCGACTGCCGATGGCAAGGGAGTCTCGCCCGGCCTCGCCACCGGCTATGAGGTCTCGGACGACGGCCTCACCTTCACGCTCACGCTGCGTCAGGGTACGAAGTTCTCCGACGGCTCGCCCATCACGGCCGAGGATGTGAAGGGGAGCCTCGACCGGGCCCGCAATCCGAAGAACGGCATCTGGGCCTTCATCATCGACTCGATCGATTCGGTCGAGGTCAAGGCGCCGGACAAGGTGGTGCTGCATCTGAAACACCGCACCGCTGTAATCTGCTGAAAATCCCTGAAACGAGCTGAAGCGGTAGACCGTGCGAGAATGCCGATAGGCCGGGCCTTGCGGGGGCTTTCTCTCCGTTGCTTCCCATTTCACCTTGCAACAGGTGCACTGGTACCTATGTGGTACCTGAGCGGGTTGAGGTGGAAAAATGCCAATCGTCAAGCTAACGGCCCGGTCGGTGGCGCGGCTCAAGCCGCCCGGCACCGGGCAGACCGACTATTGGGACGATAGCCTTCCCGGCTTCGGGCTCCGGGTTTCGGCCGGCGGCCGGCGCGCCTGGGTCCTTCTGTACCGGCACGGGACCCTGAAGCGTCGCCTCACCCTCGGGCCCTATCCCGATCTGCCCCTGAGCGCGGCCCGCGACAAGGCCAGGGACCATCTGCGCGAGGTCGCCCATGGCCGCGATCCCGCCGCCGAGAAGGCGGCTGGGCGCAAGGCCGAAACCTTCGAGGAGCTGGCCGAAAACTACCTTGAGCGCTACGCGAAGAAGCGCAAACGGTCGTGGCGCACGGACGAGCTGGCGCTCGCCCGCGACCTGCTGCCCCGGTTCGCCACCGTGAAGGCGACGGCGGTCACGCGCCGGGACATCAACCGCCTCCTGGATTCGATCGTGGATCGCGGCGCACCGATCCAGGCCAACAGGACCCTCGGGATCCTGCGCCGGATTTACAGCTGGGGCATCGAGCGCGACATTGTGGCGGTCAACCCCTGCCAGGGGATCCGGGCGCCCGGCGAGGAGAAGGCGCGTGATCGGGTCCTTGCCGAGGACGAGCTGCGGGCCGTCTGGAACGCGCTGGCCCCCGAGCCGGCGCCGATCGCGGCCATGTTCAAGCTGCGCCTCCTGACGGCTCAGCGGGGCGGGGAGGTGGCGACGATCCGCCTTCGCGATCTCGACCTGGCGGGCGGCTGGTGGACGATCCCCGGCGAGCTCTCCAAGAACGGGCTCGCGCACCGGGTGCCCCTGGCGCCGCAGGCGATCGCGATCATCGAGGAGGCCTGCCGCGCCGTAGCTTTAGCGAAGGCGGGCGATTGGCTCTTCCCCAGCCCGATCGCGGACGGCCCGCTGGTCAACCTGTGGAGGGCCGTCGCCCGCATCCGGAAGCGGTCGGGGGTCGATTTCCGGCCCCACGACCTGCGCCGCACCGCGGCCAGCCTGATGACCGGCATGGGCATTAGCCGACTGACCGTCTCGAAGATCCTGAATCACGTCGAATCCAACATCACCGCCGTCTATGACCGCCACAGCTATGACGCCGAGAAGCGTCAGGCGCTCGAGGCCTGGGCGGCCCGGGTCGAGCAGATCGTCAGCGGCCGAACGGCCGGCGCGGACAAGGTCGTGCCCCTCCGCTTGGCCTGATCGGAAGGCGCGACAAGTCGCTCCCTTCGGGGAGATCATCCCCTCGTCGCGGCTAGGGTAGCTCCCGAAAAGCCGGTACCGCACCGGTCTGCCGCGGCGACCACCATGCAGAGCCCATGCGGAGGGCATTGTTGAAATGATAGCGAGTGGCGACAAAGGCGATACGCTCGCCGAGGCGTTGGAGAAATCCAGCGAACCGACCGCGTGGGCTGCCTACATGACCATCGAGCGCAATTGCCTAAAAGCCAGGGTCATTTCTAAACCTTTTGGTGCTGCGCCCAACCTAATCATCGGGGGAAGCAACCGGCGCTGGAAACGACTCTCAGAGGTACGCGAAACACTTTCCAAAAAGCTGGTCGATCGCTTGCGTACCGGCGAGTGGACGGCGACAGGAATTCTATCTCCAGTGTCTACGACATCGGAACGCATTCTGATCCTCCCCCACCTTTGGGGAGTTCTTGAGCCTGATTTCGAGGATTCTTCCGCTAAATCCGGTAATCTCTTGTATCTCGACGTTCGAGTGTATCAACCCACCCCGAGGTCAGCTGGGGTTCCTGACCAGGGCGCCCTAGCGCCGGCTGCTCTCGCCAACTCAGCCAAGGCAAAGAACCGGAAGAGCCCCCATGAGTCTGCTGAACAAAGCGCTGCGCGAGGAAATGCGTATCAAGCTGTGCACAACATGGCGAGACGCGTTTTTGGCAAGCAATCCATAGTGCCGGAGTTTGATGTAATGGCCAAGGAACTCGCCAAGCCGGAGTACAATCTTGAGTTCAAGAAGGAGACGATCCGCCAGATCCTCAACGGCAGCTATCGACCCGCCGTAAACACTGGAATCGGCCGATTCGAGATGAAGCCGCAAAAGCCCAAGACAGGCTGGTGACGTCACCAGCCTGAGCGACCGTCAGCACCCGTCACCAGCATCACCACTGCAGAAATCCTAGAGTTTTGCCGCTCCTTGTGGCTGCGTGCTCGGCGGCCATCACCAGATCATGCTGTCTCATGAATTGCGGCGAATGGCGCCGCAGATTGGTGAGGCAAGATGAACAAGGTAGAATGCGAGAAGACGGGCCGTAGAATTCTTCGAGACCCAGTGGTGGAAGACCGCACCCAGCGATCGCGAGTGCAACGGTGGCGTGACATTAGGGCGGGCACCTTCCCAGCTCCTGTGCAGCTCGGTCCGAACTCCATTGGTTGGTACGAAGACGAAATCGACGCGTGGCTCGCTGCTCGGCCTCGCCGGACCTACCGCGCCCAGACGCCGGAGGCTGCGAGACTGCCCATGGAACGGAAACACGAAACCCCGGCCAAGGGCGCGGTCTGGGCTCCCGAGACTGCTGATCATCGCCACTCGCTGGCACCAGGGCAGCGAGAAGAGCAACGAATGCCACTCGGGTTTCCTGGGCAAGGCCCGCCTCATCGGCTTTCGCGGCAAGCCCACAGCCGAGGGCATTCAGACATGGGACAACTTACCGGCAGACTGGCAGGGAGCAGGAAAGCGCGGGGGCTGATCAAACACAGCCACCGCCGTGGTGAGCGCCCTACCACGACCGTGGCGTAGGCCCGTGCGCCATGTCACAGCAAAATGGAACACCGGCCCTGGACGGCCGGCGCTCCGGTGCTCTTGTCGCTAATGCGATCGACCACCGGGTTCTTAATGCACTGACTGAATCTGAACAAGACGATTCTTCTTCGAATTCTGAACATCTACTGGGGTCTCTTGCCTCTGCGTCACAACTCCCAAC
>DATFRE010000525.1:0-7217 GCA_035263545.1 Dongiaceae bacterium | reverse complement strand
CAATTTGGCCTGGTGATGGTGGTCGGCATGGGTGGCACGCTGGTGGAGCTGGTGGAGGATGCGGCCTCCCTGCTGCTCCCGACCGACCGCGAGAGCGTCGCCCAGGCCCTGCAGCGCCTCAAGGTGATGAAGCTGCTGAAGGGCTATCGCGGCAAGCCCGCGGGGGACATCGAGGCCGCCATCGATGCGATCATGGCGATCGCGCGCTTCGCCGATGCCCATCGCGACCGGCTGGTTGAGCTCGACGTCAACCCACTCATGGTCCTGCCCCAGGGCCAGGGCGCCGTCGCCGTCGACGCTCTCATCGTGATGGCGGGCGAGTAGGGCTGCGAGCTAGTTGACCACCCGCTAACCCTCGTTCACCGGATAGGGCCTGCCATCGCGGTGGGAGTAATGCGGGAGCCCGGGTTCCGCCACCATGTCGATATCGGCATAGACGCAGCGGTCGTGCTTCGGATCGGAATTGCCGATCTCGAGCACCACGGCGTCGCGGCCCGACCGGTTGATGAGATGGTGGCCGTCGGGATCGCCCGCCTTAAAGGCTGCGCAGTCGCCGGGGCCCAGGATCTCCTCCCCGCCATTGGTGACGAGGGTCAGCTCGCCCTCCAGCACCATGACGAACTCATCCTCATGGCTGTGCCAGTGCCGCTGGCTCGACCAGACGCCCGGGGGAATGCGGGAGAGATTGACCCCGAAGGCGGTGAGCCCGGCGGCGCGTCCCAGGCGCCGCCAGCTATAGCCGAGACAGGGCGCATCGAAGGGTGGCGGATAGTTGCAGCTGCTCTGGACGGGGATCGCGCCGATATCGAGCTTCTTCATGACCTGCGACCTCCCTTATGAAAGCTCAGTCAGCGGTTCATCCCGCGGGCGCGTAGATGCGGATCTCCGCCCCATGGCCCGCCTCCGCCGGCACGCCGAGGAAGAGCCGGCCGCTGGTCGGCACCAGGAGGGCGGCCGCCGCACCCTTATCCGTGGGGACGGAACCGATATCGGCATAGCCGCCGGCGGCGTCCCGGGCGAAGACCTGGATCCTGCCGTCGCCGCAGATGAGATAGGCGCGATGACGGCCGTCATCGGTCAAAAGCTGCCCCGGCTCGGCGCAGGCGGGCGCGCTTCCCTTGAGCGATCCGTCATTGAGATCGAACCAGGCGACCGCCGCCGGCTGGCGGAAGGCGGCGAGGAGCCGTCCTCCATCCTCATCCAGCGCCACCGCCTCGGCCGGGCCGTTGGCGCCCGTGCTCCAGCTTCCCGTCTGCTTGTTGCCGTCGCGGTCGGCGACCAGGATACGGGGCTCGCCGGCGGCACCGACGAAGATGCGCGAGCCGTTTTCCTCCAGCACCATCGGCCCCGGCTCAGCATCGAGGCGGATATTGTCCCAGTGCTTGTTGTGGGTGCTGTCGATAATGGCGATCTTGCGGCCGCCGAGGCCGAGATAAATGCGCTCGCTGCCGGCATCGTAATGCAGCATGCCCTGATTGGCGCCGACATCGACGCTGCCCTCGGCCTTCAGAGGCGCGCCCGCATAGATCATCAGCTTGCCGCCGGAGGTCGAGACATAGAGCCGGTTGTCCGTCGGTGCCCGGGCGAGGCCGCGCGGGCCGGCGAGGCCGGTGATGCTCTGGGCGAGCTTGGCGCCGGCGAGATCCACCACGGCCAGCGTGCCGGTATCGGGCTCCAGCACGAAGAGCCGCTGATTGGCATAGTCCATCCCGAGATCGGCGATGGCCCCCTTGGCATCGCCGAGGGGGATGCTGCCGATCTGGGTGAGCGGCGCGGCCTCCGCCTGCCCGAAGGCGAGGCCCGCGAGAACTGCGGCTGCCGTCAGGGCGCGGACCATGCCACGACCTTCTGGTTCTGCTCGCCGAGACCAGCGACGGTGAGGCGCATGGTGTCGCCGGGCTTCAGATATCGAGGCGGCTTCTTGCCCATGCCCACGCCCGGCGGCGTGCCGGTGGTGATGATGTCGCCCGGCTGGAGCGACATGAACTGGCTGACATAGTGCACGAGATGGGCGACGCCGAAGACCATGGTGCGCGTATTGCCCGTCTGCATGCGCTGGCCGCTCACATCGAGCGCGAGGTCGAGGGTCTGCGGATCGGGAACCTCATCGCTGGTCACGAGCCAGGGGCCCAGCGGGCAGAAGGTGTCGGAGCCCTTGCCCTTGTCCCATTGCCCGCCGCGCTCGGTCTGGTAGTGGCGCTCGGAGACGTCGTTGCAGATGAGATAGCCCGCCACGTGCTTCAGCGCGTCGGCTTCCTCGACATAGCGGGCAGGCCGGCCGATGGCGACCGCGAGCTCCACCTCCCAGTCGCTCTTCTCCGAGCCGCGTGGAATGACGACATCGTCATCGGGCCCGACGATCGAGCTCGTCGTCTTCATGAAGATGATCGGCTCGCTGGGCACCTTGAGGCCGGATTCCGCCGCGTGATCGGCATAGTTGAGGCCGATGGCCACGACCTTGCCGACCTTCGCCACGGGGGCTCCGAGGCGGGGCTTGCCGGCGACCTTGGGCAGCTTCGCCGGGTCGAGGGAGGCAAGATGGGCGAGTGCCGCCGGCTGCAAGGCTGCGCCGTCGATATCGCCGATCTCGGCCGAGAGATCGCGGATCGCGCCCTGGCGATCGAGAAGGCCGGGTTTCTCGGCACCTGCCGGACCGTAGCGCAAGAGCTTCATGGAGGACTCCGTTCGGAAGGGGGTTGCAGGAAAGCGTCAGGCCCGGACCTTGGCGAGGAAGCCGGTCAAAAGCGCGAAATAAGCCTCGGGGTCTTCATACATCGGCAGATGCGAGCAGCCGCGCAGCACGGCGATCTCCGAATGGGGCAGCGCCTGGTGCATGCGCAGCGCACAGGCCGGCGTCAGCTCGTCGAACTCGCCGACGATGACCAGGCAGGGTACTGCGATGCGCCGCATCTCGGCGATGCGGTTCCAGCTCTTGAGGTTGCCGGTGTAGAGGAATTCGTTGGGCCCCTGCATCGTGCCGTAGGGCGCCATGTTCCAGTCATCGAGGGAGGCCTTGAGCGGCTTCGGCAGGCTCTCCAGCCGGTGTACGTGACGGAAGTTCAGCAGGGTCACCGCCGCCTGATATTCGGGATGGTCGTAGCTGCCGCGGGCCTCGTGGCGCTGCATCATGGCGACGGTCTCGGGGCCGAGCGCCGCGCGCAGCCGGTCGAGCTCGGAGATGAGATGGGGCATGTCCCCGCAGGTATCGGAGAGAATGAAGCTCTTCAGCCCGCCGAGATAGGTCAGCGCATATTCGATGCCGAGCCATCCGCCCCAGCTATGGCCCAGGAGATGGACACGGCCGAGGCCGAGCGCCTTGCGCACCGCCTCGACCTCCTCGACATAACGCCCGATGGTCCAGAGCGCGGGGTCGGTCGGCCGGTCCGATTTGCCGCAGCCGAGCTGGTCGTAGGTCACGACCCGGTAACCCTCCTTGACCATGCGCAGCAGCGGCTCGCGCAGATAGTCCGAGGGCAGGCCCGGACCGCCATTCAGCAGGAACAGAACCTCGGCATTGGAATCCCCATAGCTGTAGGTGACGACTTCATGGCCGTCGACCTTGACCCTGGTCGAGGAGTCCGGCTTGGCCATGGTTCAAGAGGTCCCTCTCGTTGAAGGCGAGGGAGAGTGCCGGGGCGGGAGGGGCAACGTCAAGCGGGGTGCTGGAACCGCTCGGTCCCTTGCGCCCGCGCTTCTCCTGCGGCACTGGCGGCGTTATGTTCGCTGTCGCTTGGGATCGGTCCGGTGGCGAGGATACGTGAAGCCGCGGGAGAGGTCGATGACTCGGGCTAGGCTGTTTGTGGGGCTGCTAATCGCGGCACTAGGTGTCTCCTCCGCCTGGGCTCAGAGTAACGGAAAGGGTAATGGCCAGGGCCATGCGAAGGCGGCTGGCCAGCAGGCCCAGACATCAGGCCAGATCACGCTCTCGGCCACCATCACCACCGCCGAGCGTCAGACGATCATCGGCTACTTCCAGCAGCACCCGGCGAGCTATGCCGGCGTCAAGCCGTTGCCGCCCGGAATCGCCAAGAAGGTCGCCCGCGGCGGCACCATGCCACCCGGGATCGCCAAGCGCTACTTCCCGGGCGAACTCACCGCCCTGCTGCCGCCGCGGCCGGGGGAGCAATGGCTGATCGTCGGCACGGACGTCCTGCTGATCCAGGCGGCGACGAATCTGATCCTGGATATCTTGCCAAGAGTCTTCTGACTGCGCCACGCGTTTGAACGAATGCTACTGCATTGCCTGTGGCGGGCGCGCCGGATGAACCGCCCGTTAGGGGCCACGCGGAAGCATCGGTTCGAGAACCTGCAGAGCGGCGGCGCGCCGCTGCATGGCCGTATAGACGAGACTGGTGCCCCTATCGGATCAGGCGACGATGAGGCAGGGCGCCTCGGCGAGCTGGATTACCTTCTGGGAGACGCTTCCCTGGAGCAGGCCCGGCAACCCACCCGCGCCGCGCCGACCCAGCACGATGAGGTCGGCACCGCGCGCCCGGGCCATGGAGACGATGATGCCGGCGGGATCGCCGACCTCGGCGATGACCTCGACCTCGCCGATGCCCTGTTTCCGCGCGTCGGCTTCGACGGACCGCATGAGATCCCGGCCAGCCTGCTGCAGGATCTCGTATTCGGTCCGCTCCATATGTTCGATCTGGGCCAGCTTGCCCAGCTCGTAGCGCGCACGGCCCTCGAAAATGGGCGCCACGATGTGCAGGATCAGGAGCCTCGCCCCAAAGCGATGCGCGAGATCGCAGGCCGCTTTCGCGGTCTTGGCCGCGTGCTCCGAGGTATCGAGCGCGACCAAAATTGTCCGGAACATCGCACCTCCGGTTCCTCACTCGCCCCGCTCAGCGATAGCCCGCCGGCGGTCCCGAGGCAACTATGCGAGTCCTGCCTCCCGGTCGGACTGGCCCTTGTGGCGCGCCTGCTCCCCTATCCGCCTATGTCGTCCCGCCGCACGACGACGATCTCTCCGTCCTCGATGCAGCGGTTATGGTACTTCCTCATGGCAATGGCTTGGATCCGCTCTCTGTTGCGCCGAAAGGTGATCACCATCGCATGGGGACCGGCCAAGGCGTCGTCCTCCAGGATCGCGAGGGCGGCCTTGGAGATGGCACAGGAAATAGCCGTCCTGCCCTCGCTCGCGCAGAAGCGCAGGAGATGCCGATCTTCATCGTAGGAGACCTGATCGCTTTCCCCGGCTTGCATCATGCTTCACGGCAGTAGCTTCAGGATCGCTACCGGAGGGGTCTGTTCCGGCGCTGTTGAGCCTGCCAGCTGCGAAGGGGTGCGGCCTTGATTCAAATCAATTCCTCCTCGCGTCTGCGGAGCTGGATATACAGCTTTGGACATTTGCGCTCCCCCGGAGAAATGGAGTCGGCGATTCGCATCCTGACGGTGACCAGATGAATGCCGATCGGCCAATGGCTTATCCTGACGGGCTTACCTTGATCGGTCACGCCGATCACCTCCAGCCTTCGCTTTGTCCCTGGCCTTGGTTTCGGGAAAGAACCAATAGAGGACGGCAGCGCCGGCAAAGCCGATGACGGCAAGTCCCAGAAAGCCGGTGGTGTAACCGAGGAGCTGCACGGCGTAGCCCGAGCACGCCGTGGAGATCGCAGCGCTGATCCCGGTCGCCGTCCCGGCGAAGCCCTGGGCGAGGTTGTATCTGCCGGTGCCGCGGGTCAGATCCGCGATCACGAGCGGCATCATGACGCCGACCACCGCGGCCGAGAAGCCGTCCAGCAGCTGGACCGGCAGCAGGGTCCACGGATTGGATATCACGGCGAAGAGCAGGGCGCGAAGGCCCACGAATCCCAATCCCAGGATCAGGATCGGCTTGCGCCCCCAGTCATCGGCCAGTTTCGCGACCGCCATGGCGAACACGGCGGCGATGAGTTGCGGGCTCAGGATCAGGATCGAGCCGACGAGCTCCGAGCTCTGCTTGTGATCATATCCCAGGCGCCCACCGGCGAGCGGCATCAGGGACGCATTGGCAAACTGGAACAGGACGAGAGAGAAGACGAAGACGTGAAGCCGATAATTCCTGGCCTGATCTCTCAGCCGATGTCCCTTGCGCGGGTTCTCGCGATCGGCCGCGGAGCGCGCTGCCGCATAGTCGATGTCGCGCGAGCGGATCATGGCAAGCGCGATCCCTGCCGGAAGGCAGAGGGCGCCGGCGAACAGGAAGGGCGCATTGCCGGAGGTGAAATGGCCGAGCAGGCCCATCAGCCCAACGGTCGCGGCATTCCCCAGAGAGCTGAAGCTCTGGTTTCGCCCCAGCCGGCGGCCCAGGGCACCGTGCCCGACAAGGCCGAGCCCGACGGCCGCGAGCGCTATGCGCAGAAATCCGGCGGCACTGCCATCGAGCAATTCCGCGACGGTGACGGGCAAGAATCGGGGCCACAGCGCAAACAGGAGCGCGCCTGCGGCGATCATGGCGAGAGCGACCGCCATGAGACTCCGTTTTGCGGTCATGGCGTCCAGGAGAGCTCCGCTGGGCGTCTGGCTGATGACGGCCGCGATGGCCCCGAAGGTCAGCACGAGCCCGATCTCGCCCGGCCGCCAGCCCCCCGACGCCAGATAGACCGCGACGAAGGGTCCGAAGCCCGTTTGGATGTCGGCGACGAAGAAGCTTAACCAATCGAGGGCATATTGACTGCGCCTGGGCGGACGAGCGTTACCCGGTTCATTTCGAACCCGGTGTCCGATCCGTTTCCCGATATCGCGGAGATGCGGTGTGATCCCTCTCGACATGAATGCCGCTCTTCGGCGCGTTGTTGCGAGGCTCTCGGCCCAGCGGAACTAGGAGAGAGGCATCTCCGATTTCATCGGTGAGGCGATCACGCCAGATCGATGGGCAATACATTAACCCGCCTGCTATCGCCTGGTTTCTCGGCATCGGGAGCGCCAGGCCGGCGGATCGGCAGCCGCTCTAGCGGAAACATACGGAGGTCCAAGGCAACTATACCTTGGTCTATCGCTCTACCGACCCCTTACTGCGATAAGAATTGGGCTACCAGGACTCGCCGTTCGGAGCAGGAAAAAGCGCAGCCGCGCGCATCCAGCCTGGCGTGGATCGTGGGTGCGGTGGCCCTTGTCGGGCATGCGGTAGCGCGCCTCCTGCGCCCGCCTCGAGGCCTAGGCCGAGACCGCCGGCAGAAAAGGGTCACCGGTCTCGGTGTTTTGCGGCCATGGGTGACGCAATAGATTCAACT
>DATFRE010000524.1:0-5974 GCA_035263545.1 Dongiaceae bacterium | reverse complement strand
CAGGATCAGGATCGGCACGATGGTCCAGGCGACTTCGACCATGGTGTTGTGCGTGGTGCGCGACGGTGTGGGGTTCTTGCGCTGATTGAAGCGCACCATGACATAGATCAAGAGGCAGAGGACGAAGAGCGAGATGAAGGTAATGACCCAGAGCAGGGCCGAGTGGAAGTTTTCGATGTCCCGCATCACCGGGGTGGCCGCAGGCTGGAAGCCCATCTGCCAGGGCTGCGGCTCCGCTGCCAGCACGCTGCCGCTCACGAAGCAGGCAATACCCGCGGCGATGCTTCCCGCGACCTTGGAGAAAACCGCCGCAACTCTCGACAAACCCATGTCAGCGTCCCTTTTTCGCGACCGATGCCAGCCCGTTCCATCCCGTCCCATGGCCATCCGCAGCACCTGCAGGATGGTGCCCGCGGCCGTCCGGCAGGCTCACGAACCGACGGCCATATATACGGGGCATAGGCGCTTTTTCCGTGACCCCACGCCCTTGCGGGTCGGAACCTACACCGCTCGCCCGGTAGCCACAAGCGGGTGGGGTGCATGGCCTCGGGCCCGCGATGCGGCGATCTGTCGCAAGCCGCCGACACCACCTATATGATCTGGGCGAGCCCCGAAAATTGGAGAATCCCCAGATGAACCCCCTGACCACCACCGACGTGCTTTTTTTCTCCCAGAGCGGGCTGGAGCAGAGCCGCGTCGAGCGCCTGACCGAGGATGCGCTGAACGGCGCCGATGATGGCGAGATGTATCTGGAATACAGCCAGTCGGAGGCGCTGAGCTTCGATGACGGCAAGCTGAAGAGTGCCAGCTTCGACACCAGCCAGGGCTTCGGCCTGCGAGCGGTGAGGGGCGAGGCCGCCGGCTATGCCCATGCCAGCGAGCTTTCCGAGGAGGCCATGCGCCGGGCCGCCGATACGGTGAAGGCGGTCCATGGCGGACGGGGCGGAACCCTGGCGGCCGCACCCGCAGGAACCAACCGACGGCTCTATGTCGAGGACAACCCCATCGCCGGCGTGGATTTCGCGGTCAAGACCAAGCTGCTGGGCGAGATCGATGCCTATGTCCGGGCCAAGGATCCGCGGGTGCGCCAGGTGATGGTCTCGCTCAGCGGAAGCTGGCACGCGATCCAGATCCTGCGCGGCGGCGGCGAGCGGGCGGCCGATATCCGCCCGCTGGTGCGCCTCAACGTCACCGTGGTGGTGGAGGAGAACGGGCGCATGGAAACCGGCGGGCACGGCATCGGCGGGCGCACGGGCTATGACCTCTATCTGAAGCCCGAGACCTGGGGTGCCGCGGCGGACGAGGCCTTGCGCCAGGCGCTGGTCAATCTCTCCTCCGTGCCGGCGCCGGCGGGCGAGATGCAGGTGGTGCTGGGCCCCGGCTGGCCGGGCATCCTGCTGCACGAGGCCATCGGCCATGGGCTGGAGGGCGATTTCAACCGCAAGAAGACCAGCGCCTTTGCCGGGCTTCTCGGCCAGCGCATCGCCGCCAAAGGGGTGACGGTGGTCGACGACGGGACGCTGCCGGACCGGCGTGGCTCGCTCACCATCGATGACGAGGGAACGCCCACCCAATGCACGACCCTGATCGAGGATGGGGTCCTGGTCGGATTCATCCAGGACCGGCAGAACGCGCGGCTCATGGGCATGAAGCCCACGGGCAACGGCCGGCGCCAGAGCTTCGCCCATCACCCCATGCCGCGCATGACCAATACCTACATGCTGGCGGGGCCGCATGCGCCCGAGGAGATCCTCGGCTCGGTGAAGAAGGGTCTCTATGCGGTCAATTTCGGCGGCGGCCAGGTGGACATCACCTCGGGCAAGTTCGTCTTCAGCGCCGCGGAGGCATATCTGATCGAGGACGGCAAGATCGGCCCGGCGGTGAAGGGCGCCACGCTCATCGGCAACGGGCCCGACGTGCTGACCAAGGTCGCCATGGTCGGCAATGACATGCGCCTCGACCCCGGCATCGGCACCTGCGGCAAGGACGGCCAGGGCGTGCCGGTGGGCGTGGGCCAACCGACCCTGAAGATCGAGGGGCTGACCGTCGGCGGCACCGCGGCCTAACCCGCAGGAGGGGGAGAATGGCAGTCGAGAGCGACCGGCAATTCGCCGGCTCGATTCCCGCGCTCTACGAGCGCTTCATGGGGCCGATGCTTTTCCAGCCCTATGCCGAGGATCTGGCGGCGCGTGCCAAGGCGCTGGCGCCGATGCGCCTGCTGGAGGTGGCGGCCGGCACCGGCATGGCGACCCGGGCGCTCGCCGCGGCCCTACCCGATGCCGAGATCATCGCGACCGATCTCAATCAGGCGATGCTGGACTACGCGGCGAAGGTGCTGACCGCACCCCATGTGAGCTTCCGCCAGGCGGATGGCCAGGCTCTCCCCTTTGCGGATGGCAGCTTCGAGATCGTCGCCTGCCAGTTCGGCGTCATGTTCTTTCCCGATCGGGTGAAGGGATTCCGCGAGGCCCAGCGCGTGCTGGGGAGCGGCGGGCGCTATCTCTTTTCAGTTTGGGCCGATCTCGGCAGCAACGACTTCGCGCAGACCATCACCGAGGAGCTGGAAGCCCGCTTTCCCGAAGATCCGCCGCGCTTCCTCATGCGCACGCCCTACGGCCATCATAACATCGCCCATCTGACGCGCGATCTCGCAGCCGCGGGCTTCGGCGATGTGAAGGTCGAGAGCGTGGACAGCGTCGGCCGCGCGCCCTCGGCCCGGGATGCCGCCATCGGCTTTTGCCAGGGGTCCCCGCTCCGCGGCGAGATCGAGGCGCGTCAGCCCGGTGAGCTCGAGGCCGTGACCGAGGCGGTCGCCGAGGCGCTGGCCGCCCGCTTCGGCCGCGGCCCCGTGGAAGGCCGCCTCCGGGCCCATGTCTTCAGCGCCGGGGCTTGAGACGTTGTAGTCCTCTCCCGCTTCAAAGCGCGGGAGGGGAAAGAAAGATGCAGCCGCGGCTTCAGGATTATTTCTCGAAGGGCTTCATCCCCTCGCGGGCGAGGGCGTCGGCGCGCTCGTTCTCGGGATGGCCGGCATGGCCGCGGACCCAGAAGAACTCGACCTCATGGCGTTCCATGGCCGCCTCCAGGCGCCGCCAGAGATCGACATTCTTGACCGGCTTCTTGTCCGCGGTCTTCCAGCCATTGCGCTTCCAGCCGTGCAGCCAGCGGGTGATCCCCTCCTTCAGATAGCTGCTGTCGGTGTGAAGCCGCACGATGGCGGGACGCTTCAAGGCCTCGAGCGCGGCGATGGCAGCCATCAGCTCCATGCGATTGTTGGTGGTGGCCCCCTCCCCGCCCTTGAGCTCGCGCTCATGCGGGCCTGCGCGCAGCACCGCGCCCCAGCCGCCGGGGCCGGGATTACCGCTGCAGGCCCCGTCGGTGAAGATGTCGATGGTCGTCATGGTGAAAGGGAACAGTCCTTCAGCCTGGTCACGGCGCCAGCCCCAGGCCCAGCGGCGGGGGATCGAGGCCATAGCCGCCGGGGCCGGAGACGGCGGCGTGGAAGCGCAGCTTGCGCAGATACTCCACCGGATCCTTCGGCTTCACGAAGGCGCCGGGCGGGTGATTCAGCCAGTCATAAAGGCGGGTCAGCAAGAAGCGCATCGCGCTGCCGCGGGCGAGCAGCGGCAGGGCCGCATATTCGGCCGGCGGCAGCGGCCGCACCTTGCGATAGCTGGCGATGAGGTTGCGGGCCTTGGTCGCGTTGAAGGCGTTGTTCGGCTCGAAGCACCAGGCATTCAGGCAGACGGCGATGTCATAGGCGTAGAAATCCGTGCAGGCGAAGTAGAAGTCGATGATCCCGGAGAGCCTGTCGCCGAGAAAGAAGACATTGTCGGGAAAGAGATCGGCATGGATGGTGCCGATGGCGAGATCCCTGGGCCAGCAGGACTCCAGAAAATCGAGCTCGGTGGCAAGCTCCTCCGCCAGGCCTGGCTGGACCTCCTGCGCGCGCGCCCGGCAGGCCTCGAACAGGGGGCGCCAGCCCTGGAGGGAGAGGTCGTTGGGCCGCTTCAGCACGAAATCGGCACCCGCCACATGGAGCTTTGCCAGCGCCTCTCCCAGGAGCTGGCAATGCCGCGCCGTGGGCCGGCGCGGCCACATCCCGTCGAGAAAGCTGATGATGGCGGCGGGGCGGCCGCAAAGCTCCCCCAGCGCGCCGCCCGCACGCTGGTGGAGCGGCGTCGGGCAGGCGATACCCTTGCCCGCCAGATGCTCCATCAGGCCGATGAAGAAGGGCAGATCGGCCGGCTTCACCCGCTTCTCATAGAGGGTCAGGATATAGCTGCCCCGATCGGTGTGGAGCAGGTAGTTCGAGTTCTCCACCCCCTCGGCGATGCCCTTGCAGGAGGCGACCCGCCCGATGTCGTAGCGGGCGACGAACTCCTCGAGCTCGCTGTCGGGCACCTCCGTATAGACGGCCATCTTCGCGCGGGGTGTCTCGTCAGGCCTGGGCGGAGAGCGCCTTGGGCAGCTTGAATTCCACGGTCTCGCGGGTGACGGCGATTTCTTCGAGCGTGACGGCGAAACGCGCCTTCGCCGCGGCGATCACCTCCTCCACCAGGACCTCAGGGGCGGAAGCGCCGGCGGTGATGCCGAGCTGGCTGACGCCGGCGAGCCGGCGCCAGTCGATCTCCGCGGCGCGGCGCACCAGGAAGGCATCGGGACAACCGGCGGCGAGCGCCACCTCCACCAGCCGCATCGAGTTGGAGGAATTGGGCGCCCCCAGAACCAGCAGGGCATCGCAACGCTGCGCGATCGCCTTCACCGCCTTCTGGCGGTTGGCGGTGGCGTAGCAGATATCGTCCTTCTTCGGTCCCTCGATCGTGGGAAAGCGCCGGCGCAGAACCGCGACGATCGCCGCCGTGTCGTCGGTCGAGAGCGTCGTCTGGGTCGTATAGGCGAGCCTGCTCGGATCCTCGATCTCGATCGCCTCCGCCGCCTCGACCGTCTCGATCAGCACCACTGCGCCGGGCGGGAGCTGGCCCATTGTGCCCACCACCTCGGGATGATGGGCATGACCGATGAGCAGGATCTGGTGGCCGGCGGCAAAATGCCGCTCCGCCTCGCGATGGACTTTGCTGACCAGGGGGCAGGTGGCATCGAGATAGAGGAGCTTGCGCCGCGCGGCCTCGGCCGGAACCGATTTCGGAACGCCATGGGCGGAAAAGATCACCGGCGCCTCGTCAGGCACCTGGTCGAGCTCGTCGACGAAGATGGCGCCGCGCCTCTCCAGCCCCTCGACCACGTAGCGGTTATGGACGATCTCGTGGCGGACATAGACCGGGGCGCCGTAGCGCGCCAGCGCCTGCTCGACGATCTGCACCGCACGATCCACCCCGGCGCAGAAGCCGCGCGGGGCGGCCAGCAGGATATGCAGCGGCGGCCGATCGCAGGCGGGTTCGGCGGCTTCGGAGGCGGCAGAATCGGTCGTCGGCGTCGTCATCTGGAGCGGGCCTTGTGCGGGGGCGGACCGTTCACTACAGTCCGGCTGCCCGGACAGTAACAAAGGGCCTCAAGCGAAGGAAGCGTATGATGGAAAAGGCCGTGGTGGCGCAAAAATCGCCCTACCAGGTCGATGTCGAGGCTGGCAGGACCTACTTCTGGTGCGCTTGCGGGCGCAGCGGAAAGCAACCCTTCTGCGACGGCTCCCATAAGGGAAGCAGTTTCGTGCCCCGGCAGTTCAAGGCCGAGGAATCGACGACCGTCTGGCTCTGCGGGTGCAAGCAAACCCAAAGCTCGCCCATGTGCGACGGGACGCACAACACCCTGTGACCATATCGCACTGGGTAAGCCTTCCCGCTGCTCTGCTGGTCGCCGGTCTCGTGCTGGCGGCCTGCGGCGGGGAAGACAAGCCGGCCCCTACGAGCGCGCCGCCACCCCCACCCAAGCCCAGCGCCGCCGCGCAGCCCAGCGGCGGCGGATTCTTCAATAACGTCTTCGGCTCGGGCAAGCCGGTGAGCTGCCCGCAGGTCACCAA
>DATFRE010000523.1:0-4644 GCA_035263545.1 Dongiaceae bacterium | reverse complement strand
TCGCCGCTTCGTCGAGCGCGGCGAGATCGCGGACAACGCCGTCGCGGCAGCGGAAGCTGATCTCTCCGGCGGCGATGCGGCCGCGGGGAGCCCGGATCAGCCGCATCACAGAGAGGCTCGTCACCGATTTGCCCGACCCGCTCTCGCCCACCAGCGCCACGGTCTGGCCGGCATCGACCCGGAGATCGACGCCGGCGACGGCGCGGATGCGCCCGCCCTCGGTCGTGAATTCCGTCACCAGGCCGCGGATGTCGAGCAGCGGGTCCGTTGCGGATCCGACAGGACGCCCGGGAGGCACTGACATCAGGTGAGCTTGCCTGCGAGCTGCATCTCGCTCTCAACCCAGGCCACGGGGACGTGGCCGTGGCCGATCAGCTCATCATGGAACGAGCGGGTGTCGCCGCGCCAGCGCGATCGAAGCGCCTTGATCCTCTCCACCCCCGTCCAATACATCAGCCGGCTCGCCGGAAAGATCGAGTTGCGCGTGACCTCGCCATCGACCCGTGCGGGCGCGAATCCTGCATCCTCGCGGTAGAACCGGCGCGCCTCGTCGAGCGACCATTCCCCGGTATGGAGGCGGATATCCACGAGAATGCTGGCGGCATTGCGCCGCTCGAAATGCTTCAGGAGCAGGCGCTCCGCCGGGGTATAGAAATCCGGCACTTCCATCAGCAGGTCCTCGGCGTAGCAGGCCCAGCCCTCGACCATGGTGCCGGCGGAAAGAAAGGCGATGCCCGCGGCGCAGTCCGTGCCGGCGAGCCGCGCGAGCCGCGAGGGCGCCCCGCGGGCGCGCGCATTCTGGGTGTGATGGCCGATGCTGCCATGATGCACGGCGTGGATGGCCTTGACCGTGGCGTGGTTCTGCGCCCTGAGATAGGCAGCCTCGTCTTCCGGTGGGGAAGCCACCCAATAGACGCTGCCGGCACCGGGCCGGCCGGCCGGTGGCGACCGGTAGAAGAGAAAATAGAGATCCCCGGCGAGGCTGCGGAATGCCGGCGCCAAGCTCCGATACTCCAGGCCATAGCCGGTTTCGGGCGTCACGAGCAACGCCCCCTCGGCCATCGCCCGATGGTGCCAGGTCCGGTAGCTCTCCAGCACCGCCCCGGCCGTCGGCGGGTGCAGGCTCGCCAGGCCATCGACCTGCTCCCACCAGGAGCGCTGCGGGTCGATCCTGGCCGCCATCTCGACCAGCTCGGCGCCGGCCTGTTCGAAGGCGGCCTCACCCTGGCGCAACAGCGCTTCCGGCGACAGATCGAGGCCATGGGCTTCGCGGATCAGCAGGGAGAGATGCGCTGTCCCGGCGGCCGGATCGCGGTCTTCCAGGCCATCGATCGCGGCCGCGAAGGCCCGCGCGCTCCGCGCCGCCCCTTCCGCCGGAACGGCCCAATCCGTGCTCCAGTCGGGGTGCCGGCGGAGATCCCCGTCGAGGAACGCCGCAAAGACCGAGGCTTCGCGCTTCGCCCGCTCGACCCATCCGCGTGGGGCCGCAGTACCTTCGAGCCGGGCTTGGCCATCGGACAGGAAATCGGGAATGGCGCGGAGCCGCGCGGCTACGGCGCCAGAATCAACCGGCTGAGACTGCGGCAGTAGAAGCCCGATGACGGCGAAGGCCGCTTCGCCGGTGTACCAGCAGGGATTGGCGAAGCGCGGCCGGTGAGCGAGATTGGCCTCCGCCACGGCGATCTCCGCGCGCATGAGGCTGAGATCGAGCCGCTCCCCCGGCGTCGCGGGCTTCGGCGCCGCCGCCAGGCGGGTCCGCAACGCCTCCAGCCCCGCCTTCTCCTCACTGGCGGTTCCTGCGCCGGCTGGAGGCAGAAGATCGTCATAACCCCCGATTCCCATGAAGGTCGCATCGACCGGCCGAAAGCGGAGATGATGCGCGAGAAAGGCATCCACCAGACCGGGGCCGGGAGCGCCTGTCACGGACGCGATTCCGCGAGATCGACCCAGCGCCGCTCGAAATGAGCTTTGATGATGGCGTCAACGATTTCCTGGCTCTTCGCACCGTCGAAGAAAGTGCATTCCTGGGGCCGGCCCTCCAGGATCTCGTCGACGAAGAAGCGGACCAGGTTGCGGTAGTAGAGCTCGGGCCAGGGCGTTCCGAGCGAGGTTCCCGGCGGCAGCCGGTCGGCCGGCAGGTCGATCTTTCTGAACTCCACGGCATCGGCCGTCGCGAAGTGCAGGGTCTCGGCGATCCCCCGCTCGACGATCAACCGCGCCACGGCGGCGCCCTTCGAGCCGTAAACCCTGAGCTCGACGCCGGGATAGTTGCCGATGGCGATGTAGCTCGATTGCAGCAGCCCCTGGGCGCCGCTGTCATATTCGACGATCGCTACCGCGCCGTCCTCGACCGGAATGCGGTGGCGGCCAACGGCGCCGCGAATGGCTCGCTCCGGGACGAAGTTGCGCATCGTGCTGGCGACGGAGCGAAAGTCACCGCCGAGCCAGCGCATGAGATCCACGAGATGGGATCCATAGCCGATGATCGAGGAGGGGATCAGCCTGTCGCGGGGCGCATCAGGCGCCACCTGGCGCAGGGGGAAGTCCGGGTCAAGAAACTGGCTGTTCTGCTCGAAGCCATGGATATGGAAGATCTCCCCCAAGGCGCCCTCGGTGATCCACTGCTTGACCTGGCGGATCGCGGGCGAGTAGCGGAAGGTGAAGCCGAGCTTGGTGCGCACGCCCTTGTCGTCGGCCGCGCGCGCCGCGTCGAATGCCGGCGCGGCCTCGGTCGCGAGCGGCTTCTCCGAGAGCACATGCTTGCCCGCCGCTATCGCATCCCGGCTCAGCGAAAGATGGGTATGGGTCGGGGTGCAGACATCGACCATCTCCACCTCGGGATCGGCCAGCAGCGCCTGGTGATCGCTATAGACCCGGCGGGCGCCGAATTTCGCCGCCATGGCTTGCGCCCGCTCCGGCATGACATCGCAGATGGCGACGATGGCGACGCGCTCATGGGCCTTATAGCCCGGCAGATGCGCCTTCTCGGCCCAGGTGTGAGCCCCGATCAGGCCGACGCCCAGTCTCCGCTCCGTCATGGCAGGGTCCTTCCGATCTCGGCGACATAGCGCTCGAGCTCTTCGTAATTGTGAAAGCCGAGCCGGCGCCGTCCCTCCTCGATCTCATAGATCATGCTGCAGAGCTTCTCGTTCAGCCGGACATCGGCTCCGGCCTTGCGGCCGTAATCGATCAGCTTGCCGTTGCTGGATCGCACTTCCGAGGGACGGTTGCGATAGACGAGATCCCACCAGATGCCGGAGCCCTTCTTCTTGAACTCATGGCGTCGGCCCTGCTGATCCTTCTTCAGCAGCCAGATGGCATGGTTGATGTTGTCCAGCAGGCGCCGGGTGTCCGCCGAGGTCTTCGGCTTGTAGTTCGCGGGATCGAAGAAGTCGAAGGCCTCCACCGTGATCCCGTTGGCTTCCGCGATCTCCAGAGCCTCCCGCACCACGGCGCCGGCGATCCGGGCATAGCGCTCGTTCCCGAGCGTCTCGTGGATGCGGGCATCCACCAGCGCCGAGAAGACGACCTGTGCCGAATAGACCTCCTTCGCCCAGATCTGGCCCCAGATGTTGTCGGAGAGTTGCACCTCCGTCAGAACCCCCAGCATCCGGGCGAGCTCCGCGAGGCGCGGCGTGGGACGCCCATCCATCTCGCCCAGCTGGATCGGCCCCTCATGGACGAACTCCACATGGCCGGGATCGACGAGGGCGCCGCCATAATTGGGGATCGATCCGATGACCATTCTTGCGCCCGGCAATCCCGCTTCATCGAGCAGGGCCGTGATGTCCGGCTCGTTGAACCCATTCTGATAGGAGACGATGGCGTTCTCGGGCGTCAGCAGCGGCAGGATCTGGCGGACGGCATCGAGGGTGTGCTGCGACTTGGTGGCCACGAGCACCATGTCGAGAGGGCCGGAAAGCCGATCCGGCGTCACCGCCCGAACCGGCACCGTCAGATCGCCGCGGACCCCATCGATCCTGAGGCCCTGCGCATTCAAGGCATCGACATGCTCGGCCCAACGGTCGACGAGCATCACGTCATGCCCCGCGCGGGTCATATAGGCGCCCGCCAGGCCGCCGATGGCGCCGGCGCCAATGATCGTGATCTTCATAGCCATGCTATCCCCTGCCAGCTAGGCGCCCCGCGGTCCGGCGGCCTGCTCCACCTCCCGCGCGCCATCCCTGGGAAGCCGCGCCCCGAACATCTCGAGGCTCTCCGGGCTATGGGCCTGGCCGAAGAGATAGGCGATGAAGGCCGGCCGGCGCGCCTCGGATACGGATTCGCGGACCCGGCGCACGCTTTCATTGCCGGCCCAATAGGAGGCGATGAAGGGGCCGCGGAAGGGGTGCGCGGCCCGGCGCAGGCGGCCCTTGATCCAGGCTTCCTGGCCGATGGCGGTCTGGCGCAGATAGTCGGCGACGGCCTCGGCGGGGTGGCCTTCGGCCATCAGATTCCAGGCCGCACTGGTCTGGCCGGCGCTCCGCAGGTCCTGCAGGGCCAGGTGGATTTCATCGTTGCGATCCTCGATCCAGTCGAGCAGTTCGATCCCCTGATCGCCGATGCCCTCCTGCACGCAGCCGGTGATGGCATTGGCGGTGCAGAGCAGCGCCTCGGCATGCGCCTCGCCCGCCTGGACCTTGG
>DATFRE010000522.1:0-17101 GCA_035263545.1 Dongiaceae bacterium | reverse complement strand
GGCGACGAGGCCGCGATCGCTCGACCAGCCCTCGAGGAAGGCGACGCGCCGGCCACTTGGATCCGCGCTGGGACCTTGGAGCTGCCATTTGGACCCATGCAGGATCTCGGCCTTGCGGCCGGCGAGATCGAGGCGCGCGAGGCGGGCATGGTACCAGCCGCGCTCGCTGGGATCGGCGGAGACGAGGGCGATCGCGGCGTCATCGCCCAGCAGGTCGAACTCCCAGACGGTGAGATCCGACGGCCCGGCCTCGATGGTCGCCCCGGTCGCGGCGTCGATCCGATAGAGGCGCCGGCGCGCGGTTCGAGGATTGGTGACTGCCGGATCTTCCTCCTCGCCCCAGGCGTAGCGCGTGGCGCCTTCGGTGGCGGCCGCATCGAGCCCGCGATCGGCGGCGAGCGCGATCAGCGCCCGGCCATCCGCCGTCCAGCGGAAGTCCTCGACGGTGCCGGGAATCTTGCCGATCGGCCCCGCGCGACCCTCGGCTAGAAGAAACAGCGCTTTCTTGCCGGAGACTTCGCGATCGGAGGCGAAGGCCAGGCGCTCATCCACCGGCGAGAGGCGCGGTGTGGAATCGCTGCCAGGCCCCTCGGTCAAGGGCCTCGCAGAGCCGTCGAGACCGAAGCGCCAGAGGCGGCTCTGATAGCTTTCTCCCGCCTTGCGCCGCTCCGGCGTGACTGTGGCGATGACGGCATCGCCACCGCGGGTGAAGGCGAGATCGGAGGGGGAGCGAAGGCACTGCAGCCGGTCGACGCAATCCGTCAGGAGATCCATTCCCGCAGGCTCCCTCGATCTATCGCTGAAAGGAAGTGGGGCCGCGCCGGATATCTCGGCGCGGCCCCGCTTGCTTGCGCCTCGCCTATTTCAGGCCGAAGCCCCGGATCGCCCAGGGGATGTTGTACCAGAAGGCGGTGTAGCCGGTGAGCTTGTACTTGTTGTTGATCGCCATGGCCGAAGCGGGCCAGAAGATCGGCACCACCGCGACATCGTCATTGGCGATGCGGAACACCTGCTGCAGGGCCTCGGTCCGGGTCTTGGGATCGCTCTGCTCATTGGCCGCGGCCAGATACTTGTCGACATCGGGGTTCTTGAAGTTGGACCCGTTCATGCCGTCCTTCGCCGCATTGGCGCTGTCGAAGAAGAGATAGGGGTAGTTCACCGGATCGGCGAAGTCGGGGTAATAGGCCATGATCTGCATGCCGAGCTTCTCGTGGCGGAAATACCCGTCGAGCCATTGATTGCCGTCGATCTCCTGGACCTGCATGTTGATGCCGATCTGCTTCAGGTTCTGGGCCACGCTCTGCAGCACATTGACCATGTAGGGATCGCCGGTGGAGCCGGGCACGGAAATGCTGAAGCCGTTGGGCACGCTGGATTGGGCGAGCTCCGCCTTGGCCTTGGTGAGATCGAAGGCATAGCTGGGGAGCGTGTCGTAGAAGGCTTTCACCGCCTGGACGGGCTGAACGCCCGCCCAGATCTCCGGCGGGTCGAGGGCGACCGCAGGGTCGCCATTGCCCTTGAGCAGCGCCGTTACCAGCCCCTCGCGATCGATGGCATAGGCGACGGCCTTGCGGACATGCGCATCGTCGAAGGGAGGTGCGGAATGATCGAGGGTCAGGCAATAGACGCCCAGAGACGGCGCGGTGATGACATCGACATTCTTCAGCGCCTTCCACTGATCGATGTCGGAGATCGAGAGGTCGAAGGTGCCGTCGATGTCGCCGTTCTGCATGGCGAGCAGGCGGGTCTGGCGATCGGCGATCGCCTGGAAGGTGATCTTCTTGGCCACCGCCTTGGTCCCCCAATAGGCGGGATTGGCCTCCACCACGGCGTGGTCGCCGGGGGCGAATTCCGTGAGCTTGTAGGGGCCGGTGCCGAGGACCAGCACATCGGGCGAGCCGATATCCTTGGCATGGGCCTCGAGCTGCTTCTTCTGGAAGATGAAACCCGCCATATGGGCCGCGGTATAGCGGAACTGGACGTTCGGGCTCTTGAGCTTGATCGTCACCTCCGCCGGACCCGTGGCATCGACCGAGGCGACGGAGCTGTAGAAGGCCGCGAGCTGGGAGCCGGAATTGGGGTCGAGGTGGAACTTGGTCGTGGCGACGATGTCCTCGGGGGTGAGGGGGCTGCCATCGCCGAAAGTGACGCCCTGGCGCAGATGGTATTTGAAGGTGGTCGGGTCGGTCTGCTCCCAGTGATCGGCCGTCGCCGGCTCCAGGGAGAGATCGTCGCCGAAGGCGAGCATACCCTCCTGCACCAGCGACATGATGGCGCCGATATAGGTGCTCCAGGCATGCGGGACGAAAAGCGTGTTGGGCACCGAGGGCAGGGCCCATTTGATCTCATCGATCTCGCCGCTCGCTGCGAGGGCGCGGAGTTGGGAGCCGAACATGGTGGCCGTGGCGGAGGCCGCGGCCATGGTCAGGAAAGAGCGACGGGTGGGGCGCGTCAACATCTCTACCTCCCTGTGGAATGAAGGCGGAAGTCCCTGCCTCCGCCGGACCGCCCGGCAGTGTATATTGTATATTTATGTCGTCAATGTAGATTGGCGGCTGCGGCGCGGATCTCCCCGCCCGAAGGAATGAAGGGCGTCGAACGATATGGCTTTTGCCGGCAGGACAGCGCTGGAGCGCAAGACGGTGGCCGAGGCGGCGGCGGAGGAGCTACGCAGCCGCATCCTCTCCGGCGCCCTTCAGGAAGGCATCCAGCTTCGCCAGGAAGTGCTGGCGGCCGAGCTCGGGGTCAGCCGGATCCCCCTGCGCGAAGCCCTGCGGCTCCTCGAGGGCGAAGGCCTGGTCACCATCGTGCCCCATCGCGGCGCGGTGGTCTCCGTGTTGTCGCCGGAGGAGATCGGCGAGCTCTTCGATCTCCGGGTGCTGATCGAGCCGGACCTGATCCGGCGGGCCATTCCCAATATGACGGCAGAGGATCTGCGCGAGGCGGCGGACACGCTTGCCGGCTACAAATCCGCCTTCGCGCAGCGGAACGTGGAGAGCTGGGGGAGCCTGAACACGCGCTTTCATATCGCGCTCTACCGGCCGGCCCGCCGGCCGCGCAGCCTCGCTCTGGCGCAGACGCTCCTCGATCAGACGGATCGCTACACCCGCATGCAGCTCCTCTTAACCAGCGGCGAGTCCCGCGCGCAGCAGGAGCACGAGGACCTGCTGGCCGCCTGCCAAGCGGGCGAGGTCGAGGAAGCAGGCAAGCTGATGGAGCGCCACATCCGCGGCGCCGGCACGACGCTGACGGAGTTCATGCGCAAGCAGGCGAAGTAACGATACCCGCGCAGCCTTCCTGCCTTCATCCTCGCTGCAAGAAAGCAACCGTCCCCGCCCCCGTCGAGGGGGCGGGAGAGAAGGGCATCGAGAACGAAGAGCCTTTACGCCGCCGCGAGCCCTACTTCCGGCAGGCGCGGGCGGTTGGCAAGGGCGCGCTCCATCAGCGTCTCGACCTCGGCGCGCTCCTCCGGCGTCAAAGCCAGACGCGGCGGACGGGTCACGGCACTGCCGCGGCCCATGATGTGCTCGCAGAGTTTGATGCACTGCACGAGATCGGGCCGGGCATCGAGATGGAGCAGGGGCATGAACCACTCATAGAGCGGCATCGCCTCGCGGTAGCGGCCCGCGAAAGCGAGACGGAACAGGGTCTCCCCCTCCCGGGGAAAGGCGTTGGAGAGGCCCGAGACCCAGCCTACGGCCCCCACCATGACGCTCTCGACGATCACATCGTCGAGGCCGGCAAAGAGGACGAAGCGATCGCCCACGCGGTTGCGCACATCGATGAAGCGCCGGGTATCTCCGGAGGAGTCCTTGAAGGCGACGATGGTCTCCGAGCCGGCAAGCGCCGTCAGGATTTCCGGGGTCACGTCGGTGCGATAGATGGGCGGGTTGTTGTAGACCATGATCGGCAGGTCCGTCGCCTGCGCCACGCCCTCGTAATGAGCGACGGTTTCATGCGGCTTGGAGGAATAGACCAAAGCGGGCATCACCATGATCCCGTCCACGCCGACCTTCCGGGCCTCGCGCGCCGTCTCGATGGCGAAATCGGTGGTGAACTCGGCGATGCCGGCGATCAGCGGCACCCGGCCCCGCACCACTTCCTTGGCGGCCGACATGACCGAAACCTTCTCCGCCCGGCTGAGGGAGCAGTTCTCCCCCACGGTGCCGCAGACGATCAGCCCCGACACGCCGTCCCGCAGCAGGCCCTCGATCACCCGCTGGGTCGCCTCGATGTCGAGGCTGTAGTCCTCCCGGAACTGGGTGGTCACCGCCGGGAACACCCCGGTCCAATTCACAAGCTTCGCCATCCGATACCTCTCGAATTAAGGAGGGTACGTTGTATATTGTATAAAATCAGGGTGTCAAGTGCGGTTCAGGCGCTTCGGCGCGGTGAGTCGCCGCAGGGCCCGATGCAGCTTGGCCAGGCTGTGGCGCCGGTCGAGCCCCGTCTCGATGACGATATCGGCCCGCCGGCGCTTTTCGACGTCCGGCATCTGGCGGGCTTCCACCCCGGCAAGGCGTTCCGCCGTCATGCCGGGCCGGGCCATGACCCGGGCGAGCTGGATCCGCCGCGGGGCGCTCACCACCAGAACCTTGTCGCAGCGCGCCTCACCGCCGGTCTCGAACAATAGCGGGATATCGAGGACCACGAGCTTGCGGCGCCGGCGCCGGGCACGGGCGAGGAAGGCACGCTCGGCTTGGCGGACCAGGGGATGCAGGATCCCCTCAAGCCGCTTCAGCGCCGCGGGATCGCTGAAGACCAGCCGGCCCAGCGCTGCGCGGTCGATGACGCCCCCCTTCTCCACCCCGGGAAAGGCGGCGGCGACGGCGGCCACGGCCTTGCCGCCCCGGCCGAGCAGGCGGTGGACGGCCTTGTCGGCGTCATGCACCGGGATTCCCATCCGGCGAAACTCGCGCGCGGCGGTGGACTTGCCCATGCCGACGGAACCTGTCAGGCCCAGGATGATCATCGCCGATCAGCCCGCCAGCACGAAATCGCGCAGTGCTGCATCCACCTCCGGCTCGCGGCCGAACCAGGCGGCGAAGCCCGGCCGCGCCTGGTGCAGGAGCATGCCGAGCCCATCGACCACGGCATGACCCCGGGCCCGGGCCGCGGCCAGCAACGGGGTGTCCAGCGGCACATAGACGATGTCATAGACCACCGCCCCACGCGGCAACGCCGCGAGGTCGAGATCGAGCGCCGGCTGGCCGGTCATGCCCAGGGTGGTGCTGTTGACGAGGAGGGCGGCTCCCGCCAGCGCTGCTGTGCGTTGGTCCCAATCGACGAGACTGACCCGCGGGCCCAGGGCCGCAGCCAGCGCCTGGGCCCGGATCTTCGTGCGGTTGACGAGGCGCAGCTCCGGCGCGCCCGCATCCAGCAGTGCCACGGCGATCGCCCGCGCCGCACCACCCGCCCCCAGCAGCACCGCCGGGCCGGAATCGGGGCGGAAGCCCGGCTGGGTTGCCGACAGATGCGCCAGGAAGCCGAAGGCATCGGTGTTGCTGCCTTCGAGCTCGCCATTCTCCGTCACCACGATGGTGTTCACCGCTCCGATGCGCCGGGCCGCCTCGCTCACCCTTGTGCAAAGGCCGAGCACCGCCTCCTTATGGGGCAAGGTCACATTGATCCCGCCGAGGCCGAGTGCCGGCAGGCCGGCCAGCGCCGCTGCCAGCCTTTCCGGCCGCACGGCGAAAGGCAGGTAGGCGCCGTCGATGCCGTAGCGCTCGAGCCAGTAGCCGTGGAGCCGCGGCGAGTGGGAATGGGCGATGGGCCAGCCGATCACGCCGGCGAGCCTGGCCTTGCCGGAAAGGGTCCTCATGCCGCCAGCTCGCCTTGCAGACGCAGGAAATCGAGCAGCGGCAGCAGCGGCAGGCCGAGCACCGTGAAGTAGTCGCCCTCGACCCGGGTGAAGAGCTGCGCCCCGCGGCCTTCGAGCTGATAGGCGCCGACCGAGCCCAGCACCGCGGGCCCGGCCGCGGCGAGATAGGATTCGAGAAAGGCCCCGCTGAAGCGGCGCATGGTGAGCAGAGCCTCGCCGCAGTGATGCCAGAGGCGCTGGCCGTCGCGCAGCGCCACCAGCGCCGAGATCAGGCGATGCCGTCGGCCCTCGAGGGCGCGCAGCTGGGCCCGAGCCGCAGCCAGATCCTCGGGCTTGTCGAAACGCTGTCCCTCGCATTCCAGGATCTGATCGGCGCCCAGAACGATGAGGCCGGGATGGCGCGGCGAGACCCTGAGCGCCTTCAGCTCGGCGAGCGCAAGGGCGATATCCGCTGAGCCCGCGCCTTCGCTCGCCAGCGAAGCCTTGACCGCCGCCTCGTCCAGCGCGGCCGGGTCCGTCAGAATCTCGAGCCCCGCCGCCTCCAGAAGCGCGCGGCGGGCCTTGCTGGCCGAGGCGAGGACGAGGGGCATCGATGCGTCGTCAGGCGCCGTTGGCGCTGCCGCGATGCTCGCTCAGCAGCTGGATGATGCTGGCGGCGGTCTCCTCGATGGAGCGGCGGGTGACGTCCAGGATCGGCCAGCCATGCTCCGCGCAGAGCCGGCGCGCCTGGGCCAGCTCCTCGCGCACGGAATCCGGATCGACATAGTCGGTCTGATCGTCCTGCCCCAGCAGACGCAGGCGATTGCGCCGGATCTGGATGAGCTGTGTCGGATCCTTGGTCAGCCCGATGATCAGCGGTTTCTGCGCCGAGAGCAGCTCGCCGGGCATGGGGCAGCCCGGCACGATGGGCACATTGGCCGCCTTGATGCCGCGATTGGCGAGATAGATGCAGGTCGGCGTCTTCGAGGTCCGCGACACGCCGATCAGGATCACATCGGCTTCCTCGTAATTGCGCGCCGACTGGCCGTCATCATGGGCAAGCGCGAAGGTCATGGCATCGATGCGGGCAAAATACTCCGCATCGAGCTCGTGCTGGCGCCCCGGCAGCCCGGTTGCCTGCTGTCCGAGGAAGTTCGCGAGTGCGAGCAGCACGGGATCGAGCACGGCGATGCAGGGAATCTGCAGCTTGCGGCAGCCCTCGACGAGCTGCTCGCGCAGATCCTTGTTGACGATGGTGAAAAGCACGATCCCCGGATGGTCGTTAATGCCAGCCAGGACCTTCTCCATCTGGCCGCTGGTGCGGATCAGCGACCAGGTATGCTCCGTCGGCTCGATCTCCTCGAACTGCACCAGGCAGGCGCGGGCGACGCTGTTGATGGTCTCGCCCGTGGCGTCGGAGACGAGATGGAGATGGAAACGCCGATGATCTTCGTCCATCGCCATCAAAGCCCTCCGGTAGATGAATCGGTGCAGAAAAATCCGGTTATCCCCAGGCTGTGTGCCGAGCCCGGATTCGACCACGGCAAGGCCGAGTCTCCTCCGCGGGTTTGCCCAGCCGGGACCGATTCCGAGGGGAGCCTTCCAATGACGGGTACAATCTCGATCGCCGGCCGCCTCATCCTTCTTATCCCCGCTTTTCCTGTGGCCGATTGCCGCGGCTTTGACCGGCTTATCCCCAGAAATCTGGGCAACACCAGTCAACGGTCTATATCTCAAGGCGAATCCGGGGACGAGCGCTAATCCTCGATTCACCCCACCCCCTCTTCCTCATCTATCTTTAGATTCGATTATCTTGAGTAGAAAGAGGGACGGTGAAAGCGGGGATTAACGGGAGCGGGGGCTTCATGTCGGTCGGAACGAGAGCAAAGAAGCCGCTGCTGCGCGTCCTGGGCGGGGATATGCGCTGGCCGCCTCCCCTCTGGCTGATGCGCCAGGCGGGGCGCTATCTGCCGGAATACCGGGCGCTCAGGGCAAAGGCCGCGAGCTTTCTCGATTTCTGCTTTACGCCGGAGCTGGCGGTGGAGGCGGCGCTCCAGCCCATCCGTCGCTTCGGCTTCGACGGTGCCATCCTGTTCAGCGATATCCTGGTGGTGCCCCATGCTCTGGGCCAGTCGGTGCGCTTCGCCGAGGGCCATGGACCCTTGCTCCAGCCCATACGGTCGGCCGGAGATATGGACCGGCTTTCTGCCGAGGGGTTTCTGGTCCGCCTGGCGCCGGTCTTCGAAACGCTGCGGCATCTCTCTGCCGCCTTGCCGGCGGAGACAGCCCTCATCGGCTTTGCCGGGGCCCCCTGGACCGTCGCCAGTTACATGATCGAAGGGGCGGGCGGCACCGACTTCCTCAACGCCCGGCGGATGGCCTATGAGACACCGGATCTCTTCGCCCGGCTGATCGACCTCCTGGTGGAGAGCACCATCGACTACCTCTCCGCCCAGATCATGGCCGGAGCCGAGGCGCTGCAGATCTTCGACAGCTGGTCCGGAGCGCTGGCCGAGCCCGAGCGCCGCCGCTGGTCGCTGGAGCCACTGACCCGGATCACCCGGCGGCTGAAGGCGCTGCATCCTCAGCTGCCGATCATCCTCTTCCCACGGGGTGCCGGCCTGCTCTATGGCGATTTCGCGCGGCAGAGCGGAGCCGCGGCGCTGAGCCTCGATAGCGGGCTGCCCCTCGACTGGGCAGCGGGCGAGCTCCAGCCGCATCTCGCCCTTCAGGGCAATCTCGATCCGGTCCTCCTTCTCACCGGCGGCGAAGCCCTCGACCGGGAGGCGGATCGCATCCTCGAGATCCTGGGGCGAGGCCCCTTCGTCTTCAATCTCGGTCATGGAATCCTGCCGGAAACACCCATCGCCCATGTCGAGCGGCTGGTGGAGCGCCTCCGCCAAGCAAAGTCGTGAACAGGCTCGCCGTCGTCCTGTTCAATCTCGGCGGCCCCGATAGCCTCGTGGCGGTCGAGCCCTTCCTCTACAACCTCTTCAGCGATCCGGCGATCATCCGCCTGCCTCAGCCTTTGCGTTGGGTGATCGCCCGGCTGATCTCCCGCCGCCGCGCGCCGGTCGCCCGAAGGATCTATGAGCAGATCGGCGGCGGCTCCCCGTTGCTGGCGAATACGCAAGCACAGGCGGCGGCGCTGGAGAGCCAGCTTGGCGCCGAAACGCGGGTTTTCATCGCCATGCGCTATTGGATACCCTTCTCGGACGAGACGGTCCGCCAGGTCGCGTCCTATCGGCCGGACCAGATCCTGCTGCTGCCCCTTTATCCGCAATATTCCACCACGACGACGGAATCTTCCCTTGCAGCCTGGACGCACGCGGCGAGGGCGGCGGGCATCTCGGCGCCGACGCGTGCCGTCTGCTGCTATCCGGCGGAGGAGGGGTTCATCGAGGCGATGGCTGATCTCGCCCGTGAGGGTCTCGCCGAAATCCGACGCCGCCGGCCGGATCGGGCTCCTCGGATCATCTTCACCGCCCATGGCCTTCCTATGAAGATCGCCAAGTCGGGCGATCCCTATGTCGAGCGGGTCGACATCACCTGCCGCGCGCTTGCCGCCGCACTAGGCCTCGGGGACGGCGATTGGGAGCTGGGATTCCAGAGCCGAGTCGGGCCGCTTGCCTGGGTCGGCCCGGCGACCGATGAGCTGATCGTCGCCGCGGCGGAGGAGAAGCGCCCGATCCTGCTGGTGCCCGTCGCCTTCGTCTCCGAGCATTCCGAGACCTTGGTCGAGCTCGATATCGACTATCGCAAGCTGGCGGAGGCCCATGGCGGCGAGGTCTATGTCCGGGTACCGGTGGTGGGCACGCATCCCGCCTTCATCGCCGGGCTCGCCCGCAGCGTCAGGCAAGCGCGGGCGGGTGACGCCTCCATCCTTGCCATCGGCCACCCTTGCTCTGCCGCGGCGGGGCGCTGCCCGCAGCTCGCCATGCCTCATGCGCCATCCCCGTAGGGAGATTCCAGCTCATGCTCTATTCCTGGCTGCTCGCCCTCCACATCATCTCTTTCACGGCCTGGATGGCGGGGATGCTCTATCTGCCGCGGCTCTACGTCTATCACACGGGCGCGGCCAAGGGCTCCGAGCTGTCGGAGACCTTAAAGGTGATGGAGCGCCGGCTCCTGCGCGGCATCATCAACCCCGCCATGATCGGCACCTGGATATTCGGGCTGCTGCTGGCCTGGCAGGGTCATCACTGGGGCGAGGGCTGGTTCCACGCCAAGCTCGTCCTGCTCCTCGGCATGCAGCTGACCCATGCGGCCTATGCCCGCTGGCGCCGGCAGCTCGCGGCGGACGATAACCGCCATGGCCGGGATTTCTACCGGGCGATGAACGAAGTGCCGACGCTGCTCCTCATCGGCATCGTTCTGCTGGCGGTCTTGAAACCTTTTTGAACCTTGCCCATTTTAAGTCGCGAGGGGACGTCGCAATCTTCATTTGACAAGGGCGGAGCCCTTCAGTAGTCCATGGTCTCCGTCCGCTCACGCGGACATGGCCGCTTCGCCCCGACTTCCCATCTTGGCGGTCTGCCCGGCTGATCCTGGCCCGACTCTCCGTACCACCACCCCCTTCTCCCTTTCCCCCACGGCTTACCTCGATTGCCATGAACCTTCAGGAACTGAAACGCAAATCCCCCTCCGACCTCTTGGAATTCGCCGAGAATCTGCAGATCGAGAACGCGAGCAACCTGCGCCGGCAGGACATGATGTTCGCGATCTTGAAGCGCCTGGCGGAGAACGACACCGCCATCTTCGGCGACGGCGTGCTCGAGATTTTGCAGGACGGCTTCGGCTTCCTGCGCTCGCCGGAATCCAACTACCTTCCCGGGCCCGATGACATCTATGTGAGCCCGAGCCAGGTGCGCCGTTTCGGACTTCGCACCGGCGACACGGTCGAGGGACAGATCCGCTCCCCCAAGGAGGGCGAGCGCTACTTTGCCCTCCTCAAGGTCAACACGATCAATTTCGACCAGCCGGACAAGGTCCGCCACCGCATCAACTTCGACAACCTGACGCCGCTCTATCCCGAGCAGCGCCTGAAGATCGAGCTCGAGGATCCGACCAAGAAGGATCTGACGACGCGTGTCATCGATCTGATCTCGCCGCTGGGCAAGGGACAGCGCGGCCTCATCGTCGCACCGCCGCGCACCGGCAAGACGATGATGCTGCAGAACATCGCCCATTCCGTCGCCAAGAATCACCCCGAGTGCTACCTCATCGTGCTGCTCATCGACGAGCGCCCCGAAGAGGTGACCGACATGGCGCGCTCGGTGAAGGGCGAGGTCGTGAGCTCCACCTTCGACGAGCCCGCGGTGCGCCACGTCCAGGTTGCCGAGATGGTGATCGAGAAGGCCAAGCGCCTGGTCGAGCACAAGCGCGACGTGGTGATCCTGCTCGATTCGATCACCCGCCTGGCACGTGCCTACAACACCGTGGTGCCCAGCTCCGGCAAGGTCCTGACCGGCGGCGTCGACGCCAATGCCCTGCAGCGTCCGAAGCGCTTCTTCGGCGCGGCGCGCAATATCGAGGAAGGCGGCTCGCTCACCATCATCGCCACAGCGCTGATCGATACCGGCAGCCGCATGGACGAGGTGATCTTCGAAGAGTTCAAGGGCACCGGCAATTCGGAAATCATTCTCGACCGCAAGCTCTCCGACAAGCGCACCTTCCCGGCCATCGACATCACCAAGTCCGGTACCCGCAAGGAGGAGCTCCTGGTCGACAAGGGCACCCTCAGCAAGATGTGGGTGCTGCGCCGGATCCTGATGCCCATGGGCGTGGTCGACGCCATGGAGTTCCTGGTCGACAAGCTGAAGCATTCGAAGACCAACGCCGATTTCTTCCAATCGATGAATCAGTGATGCGTTCGCGGCAGGCGGCGGCTTTCGGTCTCGCGGCCGCCCTCCTGCTGCTCGCGAATGCCCGCGCCCAGAGCGCGGTGGCGCCGGACGATCCGGCGCTGATCCGCAACATGGCCCAGCTCTGCATGCGCGCAGCGCTCATGTCCGGCGGCGTCGACAAGGCGACCAAGCCCTATTGCGATTGCGTGGCGCCGATCTTCGCCCGGCATATGACGCCGGATTCGCGCTATGCGCTGGCGGTCCAGAACAACATGGATGTGCGCCCGCGCTATGACGATGACAAAGCCACCTTCGACGAGGTCATGAAGGCCTGCCCGCCGAAGAATTGAGGCAGGCGGCGGTTGCCCCGGTTGGCAGTCCTCGCGGCTGAGGCATAATGGCGCCGCCGGGTCGACCGGTGCCGCTCCTGGATCGAATCTCATGCGCTGCGGGCGCTGCGGAGAGGAGAATCGCGAAGGCCGCAAGTTCTGTGCCGGCTGCGGCGCCGAGCTGGGCTGGCGCTGTCCTTTCTGCAGCTTCGCCAATGAGGCCGGGGAGGGCTTCTGCGGCGGCTGCGGCAAAGCGCGCGCCGAGCCCAAGCCGGTAACGGAGGCGCCGCAACGACCTACCGACACCGCTGAGGCGGCGGGCGAGCGGCGCCAGGTCGCGATCCTCTTCGCCGATCTCTCGGGCTTCACGGCGCTCTCCGCCCGGCTCGATGCCGAGGATCTGCGCCGCGTGGTGGAGGCCTTCTACGCCCGGACAGATGCAATCACAGCCCGCTATGGCGGCAGCGTCGACAAGCATATCGGCGATGCCGTCATGGCCCTGTTCGGCGCGCCGGTCGCCCATGGCGATGACAACCTGCGAGCGCCCGGCGACCCCCTTCATCGGCCGCGAGACCGACCGCCGCCTGCTGACCGATCTGCTGAAAGCCTGCCGGAAGGAGGGGCGCGGGCGGGTCATCGTGCTGCGCGGGGAGGCGGGCATCGGCAAGAGCCGCCTGATCCAGGAGACCCTGGACGAGGCGAGGGAGAGGGGCTTCGCGACCCACAAGGCGCTGGTCCTGGATTTCGGCACCGCCAAGGGCCTCGACGCCCGCGGCATGCTCACCCGCAGCCTGCTGGGGCTCGCGCCGGATGCCGGGGAAGCGGCGCGGCGCCAGGCGGCGGAGAACATCGCCGCGGCGGATCTCCCGGGCCAGGAGCGCGCGAGCCTCTACGATCTTCTCGATCTCTCGCCCGACGGCGAGGCTCGCGCGCTGATGCAGGCCATGGACGAGCCGACCCGCCAGCTCCGCCGCCGTGCGCTTCTGGCGGGGCTCCTGGCGCGCTCGGCAAGGGCGCAGCCCGTGCTCGCGGCGATCGAGGATCTGCATTGGGCCGACCCGCTTCTGCTCGAGGATGTCGCGGCGTTCGGCGGTGCCACGGCCGAGGCGCCGCTCGTGCTTCTGCTGTCCACCCGGCCGGAGGGTGATCCGCTGGATCGCGTTTGGCGGGCGCGGCTCGGGCCCGCCGGGGTCAGCACCATCGACCTGGCGCCGCTCACGCCGGCGGAATCGGCGCGGCTGGCGGAGGCGCATCGCGCGCAGGGCGACCAGCGCATCGCCGCCTGCATCGCGCGCGCTGGCGGCAATCCCTTCTTCCTGGAGCAGCTTCTGCGCCATAGCGGTGAGCAGGCCAGCGCCGCCGTGCCTGCCTCGGTGCAGAGCCTGGTCCTGGGTCGCGCCGATCTCCTGCCGGCGCCGGAGAAGCGGGCGGTGCAGGCCGCCTCGGTTCTGGGCCAGCGCATGCCGCTCGAGGCGCTGCGCCATCTTCTGGGCGAGGCCGGCTATGATGCGGGCCGTCTGGTCGACCAGCAGTTCATGCGTCAGGACGGCAGCGAGCTTGCCTTCGTTCACGCCCTCGTCCGCGACGGCATCTATGGATCGCTGCTGAAGGCCCGCCGCCGCGAGCTGCATCGCAGCGCCGCCCGCTGGTATGAGACGCGCGACCCTGCGCTCAGCGCCCGGCATCTGGAACTGGGCGAGGATCCGCGCGCCGCGCAAGCCTATCTGGCGGCGGCCGAAGCCGAGGCTGCGGCCTATCGGAGTGTCGAGGCTCTCGATCTCGCGAACCGCGGCCTGGCCCTGGCGAGGGAATCGAAGCTCCGTGCAGTTCTGGCGAGTCTCAGTGGGGAGTTGCTGCAAGGCCTTGGGCGCACGGACCAGGCCGTCGCAGCCTTCCGGGTCGCGCTCGAGGATGCGTCGGCGGGGCGGCCGCGGCTGCGCGCGAGCCTCGGCCTGGCCCAGGGCTTGACTGTGCTCGATCGTGTCGACGAGGCGGTGCGCCTCCTCGACGACGTGGAGGAGGAGGCGAAGACCGAAGGCATGGCGGTCGAGCTTTCCCGCCTCCATACGCTCCGGGCCAACATCCACTTTCCCCGCGGCGAGATCGAGCGCTGCCTGACGGAGCATAGCGAAGCGTTGCGCCTGGCGGAGGCCGCGGGCGCCGCCGAGGAGCAGGCCCGCGCCCTCGGCGGGCTCGCGGATGCCTACTAGATGCGCGGCCTCTACAGAACAACCGCCCGGATGTTCCGGCGCTGCGTCGATGTCAGCTCCGCACAGGGCTTCAAGCGGATCGAGGCGGCCAATCTCCCCATGCTGGCGACCATGGTGATGCTCGAGATGCGCTTTGCCGAGGCGCTAGCGCTCGCAGAACGCGGCATTCTTCTCGCCGATCAGATCGGCCATCGCCGCGCGGCGATGATTTCCCATCACGCCCGCTTCTTCCTCTGCTCCGACCTCGGCGAGCCCGCCGAGGCGGCGCGCTCCGTCGCGGCCGCGTTCGAGATTGCCGAGGCGCTGCAGGCGCGGCGCTTCATCGCCGAAAGTCTGATGTTCCGCGCCGTACTCGAGCATGCCGCCGGTGAGCCCCGCGCCCGGGAGACCCTGAGCGACGCTCTCGCGATGGCGCGGGAGCATCCCTTCTATTTGCTGCCCTATGGGCTTGGGCTGCTGGCGATGATGACCGAAGATCCCGCCGAACGGGGCGCAGCCCTCGCCGAGGGCGAGGCGCTGATCGCCGGCGGCGCCGTCACCCACAACATTCCGCTCTTTGGTCGCTATGCCATCGAGGCCTGTCTCGCCGCCAAGGACTGGTCGGGCGCCGAGCGCCAGGCGGATGCCCTGCTCCGCGGCATGGCAGCGGAGCCGCGGCCGATGACCGACTTCCTGGCGGCCCGGGCCCGGGCACTCGCTGCGGCCGGCCGCGGTCAGGGGAATGCCGGCGAGATCTCTCGCCTGGTCACGGAGGCCAGGGCGGCGGGCTGGCAGGCCATGCTGCCGGCGCTGGAGGCCGCGGCGACTCGCTGACAATCAGCGCGGCGCGATGCGGCGGAAAGTCTCGGGATAGTCGATCACCAGCCCATCGGCATCCAGCGCCAGATCGGCCTTGAAGCCGCGGAACAGCCCCTCATAGGTGACGATGGCGCCGGTGGGCGCGCGCCAGTTGCAGCTGTAGCGCTGGGAGGCGGGCCGGAAGGTGAGATCGGGCACCTTCACATAGGCGATGTTGAGCGCGGCGTTCTCGCCGGGCTGGAGGTTGAGGCGCCGCAGCGCCAGCGTGTTGGTGAAGGGCGTGGCGGAGATGTCGACATCGAGACAGCCGGCGAGCTCGCTCAGCGGCCCCAGCTCCTCATCGCGCCAATTGCCCTGGCCGTCTGCCTTGATATGCCGTTCGCGGCAGCCATGGAGATCGTAGAGCTCGAGATCGAGCTTGCGGGTATGCCAGCCGAGATCGCATTTGATCTTGTAGCGCAGGCGAAATGGCGCAAGCGCGGCGATGCCCTGCACATCGCCGCGAGCGACGATGTGATCGTCGTTATAGGTCAGTCGCAAATGCTCCATCCCCTGACCCTCCCAGGGCTGCCAGAAGATCGAGCGCTCGGTGGCCATGCCCGAGGCTCAGGGCAGGAAGATGGTCGAGCCGGTGGTCTTACGCGCTTCGAGATCGCGATGGGCCTGGGCCGCCTCCTTCAGCGGATAGGTCTGGTGGATCTCGATCTTGACGGCGCCGGAGCGGACGACATCGAACAGGGCCCCGGCGGATTCCAGCAGCTCCTGGCGCGTGCCGGTGTAGGCCATGAGCGAGGGTCGCGTGAAGAAGAGCGAGCCCTTGGCGGAGAGGATCGTGGGCTCGAAGGGTGGGACCGGGCCCGAGGCGTTGCCGAAGCTGACGAACATGCCCCGCGGGGCCAGGCTATCGAGGGAGGCCTGGAAGGTCGCCTTGCCGACGCCGTCATAGACGACGGGCACGCCCTTGCCGCCGGTCAGCTCGCCTACCCGCTTGGCGATATCCTCCTTGTGGGAATCGAGGACGTGATCGCAGCCATGGGCCTTCGCCATGGCCATCTTCTCAGGCCCTCCGGCGGTGCCGATGACCGTGGCGCCGATATGCTTCAGCCATTGCGTGGCGATGAGGCCGATGCCGCCGGCCACGGCATGGAGCAGCACCCACTGCCCCGCCTTCACCGGATAAGTGCGCCGGACGAGATATTCCACGGTCATGCCCTGGAGCATCATGGCCGCACCCTGCCGGTCGGAGATGCCCTCGGGCAGCTTGACCGCCTTCTCGGCCGGATAGAGCCGCCATTCGGCATAGGCGCCGAGCGGGGCGGAGGCATAGGCCACACGGTCGCCTTGCTTCAGATCCGTCACTCCCGGCCCCACCTTCTCCACAGTCGCCGCGGCCTCGAGCCCGATTCCCGAGGGGAGGGGAACCGGATAGAGCCCGGTGCGGTGATAGGTGTCGATGTAGTTCAGGCCGACGGCCGTCTGGCGCAGCAGCACCTCACCCTTGCCCGGCTCGCCGATTTCGACCTCCTCCCATTTCAGCTTCTCGGGGCCGCCGGTCTCGTGGAAACGGATGGCGTGGCTGCGCATGGCTTCTCTCCAGAAATGGGAAACCGGGAGACTAAAGAGGCAGGAGCACGCCCTCAAGTGCGAGGAGGGCCTGTTTGGTCTCGATGCCGGCGCCCCCGCTATAACCGACGAGTGCGCCATTGGCGCCCATCACCCGGTGGCAGGGAATGAAGATGGGGATGCGATTGCGCCCGCAGGCGCCACCGACGTCGCGCGCATTGCCGCCGATCTTGGCGGCGATCTCGCCATAGGTCAGGGTCCGGCCATAGGGGATCTCCAGCATGGCATCCCAGACCTGGCGATCGAACTCGCTTCCCGCCGGCGCCAGCGGCAGCTCGAAGCGCTCCAGATTGCAGAAAAAATAACCGTCGAGCTGGGTCGCGGCGGTGAGCAGCACTGGCGTCGGCTGCTCCGTCGCCTTGGGCTTGCCCCAGCCAACCGAGACGATAGCGCCATCGCGCTCCCTGAGGGTGAGTGGTCCCACCGGGGTATCGACACCGAGCTCGTGAATCTCAGACATGCCAAATCTCACACATGATCCAGGGCGGCCCCGAG
>DATFRE010000521.1:0-5542 GCA_035263545.1 Dongiaceae bacterium | reverse complement strand
GCAGCATGACGGTGTTCGATCCCGCGGCGACGAGGGTAGCCCCGGGATCGTAGTCCGACGCGATCACATATTCCGCATAGGCTGCGTCGAGCACCAGGATGATATCCTCGCGCAGATTCGCCCGCAGCCGGTCGAGCTCGCGCTTCTCCAGCAGCGTGCCCGTCGGGTTGTTGGGATTGGCGAGAAAGAGAATCCGCGTCCGGGCCGTGACGCTCGCCAGCAGCGCATCGACCTCGGCCGATAGACCTCGCTCCGGCGCCAGGACGGCGCTGGCGCCATTCGCCTGCGCGACGCTGCGGAAGTAGAGATAGCCGTAGCGGCTCACCACCGCCTCATCGCCGGGCCTGAGATAGGCCTGGGCGATCAGCCCGAGAAGCTCAATCGATCCGGCGCCACAGATGATCTGTCCTGCCGGCACGCCCTCGGTCTCGGCGATGGCCGCGCGCAGGCTGGCTGCATCTCCTTCGGGATAGCGGTTGGCCTCGATCAGGGCCGCCTGGGCCGCGGCCAGGGCAGCGGGCGAGGGATCGGCCGCATTCTCGTTCTGGTCGAGGCGGATGAGGCGCGGTCCGGCGCTTCCCCGCTCCGCCAGCCTATAGGGCTCGAGGCTTGGGATGTGGTCGCGAGGCAGCGGTGCGGACAAGCTCGGTGCTCGCTCCCGCTCAAGCTCGGCAGGCGAGCTCGACCAGCGGCGCAAAGGGCGCCTTGGGCTCCGCCAGGCGCCGCACCGCATCCTCGATGGCCTGGGCATGAACGGCTCCCAGCGCCTTTCCCGCATAGTCTCGGTATTTGGCGATGATCTCGTCCTCGCCGATGGGATTCTCCGGCCCGCCGCGAGCATTGCGAGGACCCGATGAGAGGCGGCGCCCATCTCTCAGGACGAGCGTGACCTCGCCCCAGCGACCGGCCGGGAAGCGGGCGTTGCATTCTGCCGATTCATGGACCGCGGTCGCCGCGACCAACCGCGCTGCCTCGGGATCGGCAAGCCCCGGCCCCTCGATCTCCTCGACGCCGATGCGGCCCTGCACCAGGGCGGCGGCGACGGGATAGCAGATGGAGTACTGGGCCACCGGGCTGGTCGTGGGGACTTCGCGATAGAGCCGGGTCGCCTCATGAAAACTGGTCAGCTCGACCGCGGCGATATCGGCGCCGGTCAACCCATAGTCGCGGCGAAGCTGGAGAGCGGAATCGATCAGGGCATGGGTCCAGCGGCAGATCGGATAAGGCTTGATATAGTGGCGATGGACGACCCAGTGCTCGCCGAGATCGCGCCAGATATGATCCACTTCCGGGGCCTCGACGGTCACTGCAGGGGCGCCGGTGAAACCCTGATCGGCGAGATAGACCGCCGTCGCGCCAGCGAGCGCGCCCCAGGCCGAGCCGTCATGGAGCATGGTGGGCGTGTCGATCACCCGCATCATCTGGCTCCGCGGTCCGTGATATTCGGCGATGCCCAGCGCCTCGCGCAACTTGTCGGGAGAGAGCCTCAGCAGGCGCGCACCGATGGCCGCGACCGCGATCGCATTCCAGGCGCCGGAGGTGTGATAGTCGCTGACCGTGGCATGCAGCGCGATGCCGGCGCGCGCCCCGATCTCGTAGCCCAGCACCAGAGTGGTGATCGCCGCGGCGCCGTCGATGCCTTCGGGGCCGCCCGGCGCCACCTGGGCGAAGGTGAGCAGGGCGGGGATCGTCACTACGCCGATATGGCCCTTGGTCGGGTTGTAGCCGTCATGGCCATCGAGATTGTCGATCTGGGCCGCGGCAGCGAAAACGGCGCCGGCCGGGCTCACCTTCCGCCCGTCGAAGATCATGCACGCCGATGGTGCATCCGCGCCGGCAGCGAAGGAGGATGCCGCGAAATTCCGCGAGATCCGGGCCGCCTCCAGTCCGCGGGCGGCTGCGGCCACGCCCAGAGTGTCGAGCAGCAGCAGCGAGGCGAAATGCCGGACCTCCGGTGGAATGCGTGCATGCTCGATCTCTTCGGCGAAACGCCGGACCAGCTCGAAACCCGTCGGTCGGGAAGCGTCCATGGCTGTGAAGCCCCTATGTTACGCCGTCATCATAGGTGATGGTGCCCCGGCGATTGCCGTGCGGGAGGCTTCCCCTGTTGCGCCTGGGACATGGGCTAATAGCCCCTCCTGGGGTCGACAATGTTGCTCAGTGGCTGGCCGCGCTTCCAGCGGTCGAGATTGTCGCAGAACATCTCGATGGAGCGCAGATCCCAGCCCTCATAGACGCTGGAGCAATGCGGCGTGATGATGACGTTTGCCATGCCCCAGAGGGGATTCTCGGCGGGCAGGGGCTCGGTCTCGAAGACGTCGAGCGCGGCACCCTTCAGCCGGCCGCTTTCCAGCGCTTCGATGAGTGCCGCCTGGCGCACCACCCCGCCGCGGGAGACATCGATCAGCACGGCGCCGGGCTTGATGCGGGCAAGGGCGGCCGCATCGATCAAGCCGCGGGTCCCGGGCGTCAGCGGCACGCAGACCACGAGAAAGTCCGCCTCGGGCAGCAGATCATGGAGCCGCGCCACCGGCTCCACCCGATCGACATGGGTCGTGGGGACGGGGTGGGCGCGCAGGCCCAGAACCCGCATCCCATGGGCCTTGGCAAGCCGGGCCACCGCCTGGCCTGTCTTGCCCAGGCCCAGGATGAGCACGCTCCTGCCCTCGACGGAGGCGACATTGTCCGGCGCCCAGCGCCGCTCCCGCTGCGCGGCGGCAAAGCGCGGCAGGCCGAGGGTGAAGTGCAGCGCCGCGGCGATGGCATACTGCGCCATGGTCGGGGCGCCCACCCCCGCCGCATTGGTCACCGTGAGACGCGCGGGATCCCAGGGCGCAAGATGATCGGTGCCCGAGCCGCCGACGGAGACCCAGCGCAGCGAAGGCGCTGCCAGGATGGCGGGGCGGGGAAAATTGGGAGTGCCGGCGAAGCGAATGGTATAGAGCGCCTCGGGCGCGTGCTCCTCCAGCAGACGCGGCAGGCTCGGATAGTCGGTGCAGAGAACGAGCTCCACATCGGGGTGGCGCCGCCGCAGCGGCTCCAGGAGCTCGCTCGCCTTGTCGCTATGAATCATGAGACGCATGGCAATCCCATGTCGAACCCTTTCAGACGTTCAGCCGGTCATGGCTCGGCGAGACGCCGAAGCGCTGGCGGTAGCATTTCGTGAAATGGGAATGGGTGCTGAACCCGGTCGCGACCGCCACCTCGACGATGGGGGCGGTCGTATTGAGCAGCATGAGGCGCGCGCGGCGCAGCCGGACGTCGCGGTAGTATTCCGTCGGGGACATGCCGGTGTGATGGCGGAAAAGGCGGTGGAGCTGGCGCCGCGTCAGGCCCGCACGGTCTGCCAGCCGGTCGACTCCGAGAGGCGTGTCGAGATTGCCCTCCATGGCGGCAATCGCTGCCGCCAGCTTCTCCGAGCGGTGGAGCACCGCCATGCGATGGGCCCGGGTTTGCTCGTCCACCGTGGAGCGGATGCGGTCGACCTGCAGCTCCTCGGCGACACCGATGGCAAGGCCCGAGCCATGGGCCTCGGAAACGATATGGAGGAAGAGGTCCAGCGTGGCCGTCGCGCCCGAGCAGCTGTAGCGGTCCCGGTCGATCACATAGAGATTGTTCCTGAGATCGATATTGGGAAAGTCGCCGGCGAAGGCGTCGGCGTTCTCCCAGTGGATCGTGCAGGCATATCCGTCCAGGAGACCCGCACGGGCGAGGACGTAGGCGCCCGTGGTGACGGCGCCGAGGCGCACGCGATGGCGGGCGAGATGCCGCAGCCATTTGAACACCACCGGATGCTTGAAGCGCTCGGGGTTGAAGCCACCGCAGACGAAGAGGAAATCCGGCACCAGGGACATGTCCGGCGCGCCGTCAACATTGAGCAGCAGGCCGTTGCTCGATTGCACGGCATCGCCCTCGCTCGAAAACGTCTTCCACTGGTAGAGCTTCTGGCCCGACAGGCGATTGGCATGGCGCATGACATCGATGGCGGCGATCACGCCCAGCAAGGAGAAGCTCGGCAGCAGGAGCAGCCCAACCTCGGTCGGCCTCTCCAGCGGCTCGAAGGGTCTGTCCTGCATCGCCCCGAAACCTTCTTTGCTAAGACAGTTGATGTCCCAATTGAAACAATTGCCTTGCCGGCCGGACACTATAGTTCGCCTCCTCCGGCTTTGCGAGGGGTCGGGCGGGCGCCGGCAGGCCGCGGTATTGCGCGGAAATCTGCCTGCCGGTCCCGGGGAATCAGGGCTCTCTCGTGCATTGTCCGATGCTGATAAGGAAGAGGTGAGATGGCGACGTCCTACGATGCGGTTGTGATCGGAGCCGGGATCATCGGCGCCGCTACCGCACTCAGCCTGTCGCGCGCGGGCCGGCGCGTGCTGGTGGTCGACAAGCTGCCGGCGGCGGGCTACGGCTCGACCTCCGGTTCCTGCGCCATCGTCAGACCCTTCTACTCCACCGTGGATGGATCGGCGCTCGCCTATGAGAGCCATTTCTACTGGATGGACTGGGCCAATTTCCTCGGTGCCGTCGATGAGCGCGGCATCGCCCGCTATGTCAATTGTGGAAATCTCGTCGTCAAATGCGCCCGCAACAAATATCTGAAGCCGGTCCTCGAGGTCATGCGCGAGATCGGCTGCCCCTATCGCGAGCTCGATCCCGAGGAGGTGAAGAAGCGCCTGCCAATCGTCTCGCTGCAATCCTTCGATCCGCCGCGGCGACCCGAGGATCCCGAGTTCGGCCACGCCAATGGAGAGATGCTGCCGGGAGCGGTGTTCTTTCCCACCGGCGGCTATGTGACCGATCCGCAGCTCGCGGCTCACAATCTGCAGGTTGCCGCCGAGGCGGCTGGCGCCCTGTTCCGCTTCAATGCGACGGTGATGGAGATTCCGCGCCGCGGCGGCCGGGTCGATGGGGTGGTGCTGGAGGGTGGCGAGCATGTCGCGGCGCCCGTGGTGGTCAATGTCGCCGGACCTCACTCCTTCAAGATCAACCGGATGGCCGATGTCGAGGGCGGGATGCGCATCAAGACCAAGGCGCTGCGCCATGAGGTCGCCCATGTCCCGCCGCCGGCCGGCTTCGACTATGAGCATGACGGCATCCATTTCTCCGACCAGGACACCGCCACCTATTGCCGGCCCGAGGTCGGCAATCACATCCTGATCGGCAGCGAGGATCCGGAATGCGACAGGAAGGAATGGGTCGATCCGGACAATTTCAGCCGGGACCTTACGGAGCAGGGCCGCATCCAGGCCATGCGGGCCGCCCAGCGCTTCCCGGGCCTGCCGATCCCGAGCCGCGTGCGCGGGGTGGTGGAGCTCTACGACGTCTCCGACGACTGGATTCCCATCTACGACAAATCGGACCTGCCTGGCTTCTACATGGCGGTGGGGACCAGCGGCAATCAGTTCAAGAACGCGCCGGTGGTGGGCGAGATGATGGCCGCGCTGGTGGAAGCCTGCGAGGCGGGCCGCGACCACGATGCCGATCCGCTGCCCTTCCATCTCAAGCATATCGACCGGACGGTCAGTCTCGGCTTCTATTCCCG
>DATFRE010000520.1:0-14563 GCA_035263545.1 Dongiaceae bacterium | reverse complement strand
CGAATGGGCCGAGCATGGCATCCGGGTCAATGCCTTCAACCCCGGCTATATGGAGCACGCCATGACCGGCACCGAGGCCTATGACCAGGATCCCGCCATCACCGAGCAGGCGATCCAGCAGACCCCCATGCGCCGGCGCGGCAGGGTCGAGGAGATCGTGGGGCCCGCCATCTTCCTGGCCTCGGACGCCTCCTCCTTCATGACCGGGGTGGTTATGCCGGTCGTTGGGGGCTGGTGCGCCGTCTGAGCAGGGGTCATTCGCCCGCATCGCCTTGCTTCGCTTCGCGGGCGGCCTATGTTCCTGGCATGTCTCCCGTTACCTACCGCGCCGCGCTGGTGGCGCTGCTTCTCCTGTCCTCGGTCCCGGCCTCCGCCGGCGGTGCCGATCGCGGCCCCCTGATCACGGTCCCCGTGCCGGGCACCGGTGCCGCCACTGTCCCCGTACCTGGCGGACCGGGCCAGGGAAATGTCGTCAATCCTTCCCTCCTCAACCCAGCGCCTCAGAATCTCAGCAATACGGATCAGCTCCGGCTCAAGGCCTATCGCGACCAGCTCTATCAGCAGCAGCGCGACCTGATGATCCAGCAATCACAGAAACCCCTGACGGCAAATCAGCAGCAACGGCTCTATCAGACCCAGCAGGAATCCAACCGGGTCAACCAGATGCTGACGCCGCGCTCGACCCCCACCTTCACCCTGCCCTCCCCGGGGCTTAGCGTCGGTCCGCCGCCCATGATCCCCGCTCATTGAGCGGCGGCATTGCAACCTATTCGACGTCTGCAGGTTAAGAAATCGGCTGCCGCATCCGATCGGCAGGCCGGCGCGCCCGACCGCGTCTCAGAAACTACTTCGTTAATCTACTGATTTTTAACGATTATCTAGACGCACGGGCGAAGGGATGATGGTCCAAAGGTTGGAATCCGCCTCCAGGGGGGAAACTGCGGCGCGCGATGCAGCGGCCTGGTCCGCTGTGGCCAGGCTCTCTCGCCTCGGCCGCGAATCGGATCTTCATCAGGTGCTGGAGGCCCTTCCGGCCGCGGTCTACACCACGGATACCGAAGGGCGAATCACCTTCTGCAACCGGGCCGCTGTCGAGCTTTCGGGCCATACTCCCACGCTCGGCCAGGATCGCTGGTGCGTGTCCTGGCGCCTCTACCGGCCAGACGGCACGCCGCTTCCCCATGACCAATGCCCCGTGGCCGTGACGCTCAAGACTGGCAAGCCCTTCCGGGGCGTCGAGCTTATTGTCGAACGGCCGGATGGCGCGCGCTGCCCGGTCCTGGCCTATCCCACGCCGCTGCATGACGCGACGGGACGGCTGATCGGCGCCGTGAACATCCTGGCCGATATCAGCGAGCGCCGAAGCGCGCAGATGCAGCAGCGGGCGTTGGTTCGGGAACTGAGTCACCGGGTCAAGAACAACATGCAGATGCTCCACGCGCTCCTGGATATGGCGCGGCGCGAGAGCCGCAGCGAGGAGGCCCGCCTGGTCCTGGCCGATGCGGGACGCCGCGTCGGGGCCATCGCAGCGGCGCAGAAGGTCCTTTACGAGACCCACACCCCGACCATGTTTGAGGCCCGCGACGTGCTCCAGGCGGTCTGCGACAATGCCCAGCGGAGCTTCGGCAACAGAGTCGAAATTGCGCTTTCTGCCGCGCCCGCCCAGCTGTCCAACGATACCGCCACGCCGCTCGCCCTCATTCTCAGCGAGCTGTTGACCAATGCGCTGACCCATGGCTTGGCCGGAAGAGAGACCGGCAGGATAGCGGTCGCTTTGGCACGGGAGGGCGAGGGCTTCTGCCTGCAGGTCGAGGATGACGGCCCCGGCTTCACCCCGGGAAACAGCCTCAAGAACTCCTCCGGCCTCGGCCTCGTCGGTGGCCTCGCGCACCAGCTCGGTGGCAGCCTTACCGTGACCCGCAGCCCGGGCGCCTGCTGCCGCATCCGGTTCTTCGACCGGCATCGCGCCTAGGCCCAGCATGCGGGTGGGCGAATGACCTCTGCAGCCGCTCTGGGCAAGGCGGCGCGGCCGCGGATCCTCGTTGTGGACGACGACTACCTCGTGGCGACCGCCACCTCCGGCAGCCTGCGGGATGGCGGCTTCGAGGTGCTCGAGACCGCGGCATCGGCCGAGGAGGCCATCGCGCTCGCCCGGTCGGAGCACCCGCTGCTCATCCTGATGGATATCCGCCTCGCGGGAGGACGTGACGGCATCGATGCGGCGCTAGAGATCTTCCGCAACCTCGGCATTCGCTGCATCTTCGCCACCGCCCATGCCGATCCGGTGACGCGCGCCCGCGCCGAGCCGGCAGCACCCCTAGGGTGGCTGCCCAAGCCCTATGCCATGGAAGCGGCGGTGGCGGTGGCGAGGGAGGCCGTCGCCCAGCTGACGGAATCCGGCTAGACGAGACTCTGCCCGCCGTCCACGACCACGGTCTCGCCGGTGATCCAGGAGGCGAGCGGCGAGGCGAGGAAGAGCACCGCCTGGGCCACCTCCTCGGGTCGTCCGTGACGGTTGAAGGCCGTGCGCCCCATGGCCCGGTGATAGGCCTCGGGATCCTGCGTGCGCATCTGATCCCAATAGCCTTCGGGAAACTCGATGGAACCGGGAGCGACGCCGTTCACGCGGATCCGCTTGGGCGCCAAGCTCACCGCCTGGGTGGCGGTGTATTGGATGAGCGCCGCCTTGACGGCGCCGTAGGGCGCGTCGCCGGGCGACGCATAGAGGCCGGAAATCGAGGATATGTTGACGATCGAGGAGCCCGGCGCCGCGCGCTCGAGGAAGGGCTCCGCCCCCCGTGAAGCCCGGGCCGTGGCGAGGAGATCGACGGCAATGCAGGCCGCCCAATTGGCCTCCTCCTCATTCTGGCCATAGCCCGAGGCGTTGTTGACCAGGATATCGATGCCGCCCAGCGCGCTCGCGGCCGTCTCGACATAGCGCGCGACATCCGCGCCGTCGGCGAGATCGCAGACGGCGCCATGCACCTTGCCGCCATGGCGGGCGATCTCCTCGCGCGTCGCCGCGAGCTTGTCGGCCCCGCGCGCGCAAATGGAGACCGCAGCGCCGGCGGCGGCGAACTCCAGGGCGATCGAGCGGCCGATGCCGCGGCTGGCGCCGGTCACCACGACGCGGCGGCCTTTGAAGTCAAATGGCATGGATGAATCCCCTATCGGACAGGATGGCGATCTGAGCCGCTTCCTGCTCTATCCTGGCAGGTGAAGATCCGCAGCTCCCTCGAGACTCACGGCGGGAAGGCAGCGATGCCAGATCTGAGGCGGCGCCTCGGTCTCGGAAGTGGGGCCGCCCATCCAGAGATAAACCGTGTTCTCGTTCATCAAACGCATATCGATGGTCTTGCCGGCGTCGGGATCGCTCTCCGGCACGACATAGACGAAATGATGGCGCGAATAGTCGCCCATCGTCCGGCTGCCCGCCGGAGTCACGATGTCAGGGCCCCGGATCTCGAAGCGCCGGCCGTCCGGAAAGCACCAGTCGCCGTCGATCACATCGGCCATGGCGCGAACCGGCATCAGCAGCGCCAGGCCCGCGAGAGGAAGAAACAAGGGCGACCGAAGTCTTGCCATGACCTTTCCGCTTTCCCGCCCGAATGCCTCCGCGGGCGACTGGCTAAAAGCGAGCTTCGCCTCAGAGCAGCATCCAGTTTCCGTTGGCGACCTTGCAGCGATTGATCCGCAGATTGTAGGGATCGGCGTAGTTCCTGATCACCGTATGATACCTCAGCTTGCGGCAGGGCAGGGTCTTGCCCTCGTAGTCATAGGTGAAGCGGCCCTCGAGCGTGATCGTCCCTTGATTGCCGGAGCCCGCATTGCTCCAGGACCGGGCGGTGCCGATCGGAATCGTCTCGTCCTCCAGCAACGGCTCCACCGCCTTGGCCATATCCGCGAAGTCTCTGCTGGTGAGCGGCAAACCCGAGGGGCCGAAGGGGTTCATCCCGCCGGCATTAGCGGCCACGATGCCGAGGGCCATTCCCCCGGCCAGCATGAGCAAGCGTCCAGCGCTACGCATGGCTATCCCCCTCCATTCCTGCAACCCCGCGATGGCTCCAGTCTCGCCAAACGCCAGGGCCCGGTCGAGCGTTTTCTAGCGGTGCAGGTCCATGCAGCCATTGCCCAGGAGATCGATGGACTGGACCAGGCCGTTGGCGCCGACGGTGAAGCGGGCCCGGCAATTCAGGCTCACCACCTGGGTCGGCACATATTGGGTCCCGAGCTGGGAATAGCCGCCCATGGAGACGGCATAGCCGCCATAGGTCTGAGTCCGGCTCCAGCGATAGCTCATGATCGTCTCGCCGGAATCGAGCTTCTCGACGGAATCCGGCGGGCCAAGATGCTGCTCCAGCGCCGTCGCCGGCTGACCCTGCCAGGACAGCAAGTCGCGCGCCGGCCCGCTCGGAGCCGAGCTCGCTCCTCCTCCCCCGCCGGAGGGCGCCGAGCAAGCCGCCAAGCCAAGCATCAGGACCAAAATCGATGCGAATCGCCGTGTCATAGGATCCTTTTCCCGCTTTCCGGATAGAGGCTCGACCGGCCCATGTCCAGGGCGAGATGCCGCACGGCACGAATTTGCGCACTAAAAATTGTCTTTCGATTGTTCGTCTTGTTCGCATGCGACCGCGCGGTGCAATGCAGGTCGCCATCCGCCGGCGCTGGGCATCAACTGCCAATATGCCATAAGATGTCCGAAGAGCCCGGTCGACGGAGAAGGGCCGGCGCCGCATTGGTAGGGAGGATAGTCATGAAGTCATTGAAGAAGCTTGCCGCGGCAGCGGCGGTCGCACTCTCGCTCGGGGCCGCCAACGCTCTGGCCGACGAAATGCGCATCGTCGTCGTGACCCACGGCCAGGCCTCCGACCCGTTCTGGTCCGTAGTCAAGAACGGTGTCGATGAGGCAGCCAAACGCTACGGAGTGAACGTCGAATACCGTGCCCCCGATACTTTCGACATGGTGAAGATGTCGCAATTGATCGATGCCGCCGTGGCGTCGAAACCCGATGGCCTTGTCGTCTCCATACCCGACGCAGACGCCCTCGGCCCCTCGATCAAGAACGCCGTGCAATCCGGAATCCCGGTCATCTCGATGAATTCCGGCAGCGACGTGCGCGAGAAGCTCGGGATCAAGGTGCATGTCGGCCAGACCGAGTTCGAGGCCGGGCTCGGCGGCGGAAAGGCGATGAAGGCGGCGGGGGTGAAGAAGGCGATCTGCGTCAATCAGGAGGTTGGCAACGTCGCCCTCGACCTGCGCTGTCAAGGCTTTACCAAGGGCCTCGGAGAAACTGTCGACGTGGTGGCCGTCAATCTCAATGATCCCACCTCGATCAGCAGCGCCATCAAGGCCTATTTTCAGGCGCATCCCGATACAGACGGCATTCTCACCCTGGGACCGTCCGCCGCCGAGCCTACCTTGCAGGCGCTCCAGGAACTGGATTTGCTGCAAAAGGTGAAGTTCGGCACTTTCGACCTGTCCCCGGGGGTGCTCGCGGCTGTCCGGGACGGCAAGATGATGTTCGCAATCGACCAGCAGCAGTTCCTGCAGGGCTACCTGCCGATCGCCTTGCTCTATCTCTACAACAAGTACGCTCTGATGCCGGGTGCCGACGTCCTCACGGGTCCCGGCTTCGTGACCAAGGACAATGCGGCAAAAGTCATCGATTTGAGCAAGCAGGGCATCCGCTGATGAAGCGCGCCGGCGCCGCCATCCGGCGGCGCCGGCTGCGAGAGAAGAGCCGGGAACATCGGGTCTCAGCCCTGGGCCGGATGGCATCACCGGGAGGAGAAGCATGACGGCGGCCTCCGCGCATCCGGACGAGCGGCTCAAGCAGACGCCTCTCATCCGCCGGCTCATGATACGGCCCGAGCTTGGAGCCGTTGCCGGGGCGATTCTCGTCCTCTTGTTCTTTGCAATCGTGGCGGGCGGGAGCGGCATGTTCTCCATGCTCGGCGTCGTCACCTTCCTCGAGGTTTCGGCGCAGCTCGGAATCATCGCGGTCGCGGCGGCGCTGCTGATGATTGCCGGCGAGTTCGACCTGTCCGTGGGCTCCATGATCGGGTTCGCCGGCATCGTCATCGCCATTCCCGCGGCGGAGTGGGGCTGGCCCCTTTGGCTCTGCATCGCAATCGCCTTCGGCGTCGCTGTTCTGGTCGGCTACATCAACGGCATGGTGGTCATCCGCACCGGCCTGCCGTCCTTCATCGTCACCCTTGCTTCGCTTTTCATCCTGCGTGGCATCACCATCGGTATCACCCGGGCATTGACCGGCCGCACGCAGATCCCGGGCTTGAGACCGCTGGTCGAGCAGGATTGGCTGGCACGGATCTTCGCCGGCAGAATCGGCACCGGTCTTTTCCAGTGGATGGCGAGCGCCGGCTGGATCACCGCCCGCTCCGATGGGACGCCGCAGGTCCCGGGCATTCCGATGTCGATCCTGTGGTGGTTGCTGCTGACCGTGGTCGCCACATATGTCCTGCTGCGGACCCGCATCGGCAATTGGATCTTCGCCAGCGGCGGCGATGCCAACGCCGCGCGCAACGTCGGCGTGCCGGTGCGGCAGGTCAAGATCGGCCTTTTCATCGCCACGGCCCTCGCTGCCACCCTGTTTGCCACCATCCAGTCCCTGGTCGCCGGATCGGCCGACGTCCTGCGCGGCGATCAGAAGGAGTTCGAGGCCATCATCGCCTCGGTGATCGGCGGGTGCCTTTTGACCGGCGGCTATGGCTCCGCGATCGGTGCTTCTTTCGGTGCCCTTATCTTCGGGACCGTCGAGCAGGGCATCTTCTACACTGGTGTCAATACCGATTGGTTCAAGGTCTTCCTCGGCGGCATGCTGCTCATCGCCGTCATGTTCAATACCTATGTCCGCCGCAAGGCGACAGGAGGACGATGATGACCACGGTTCCCGTCATCGACGTCCGAAACATCAGCAAGCATTTCGGCTCGGTCATCGCTCTCAACGACGTCTCGATGGCAGTGCTGGCCGGGGAGGTGCACTGCCTGCTCGGCGACAACGGCGCCGGAAAGTCGACGCTCATCAAGACACTTTCGGGCGTGCACCCGCCTTCGGCCGGTGAGATCGCGATCGAGGGCAAGCCGGTCGTGTTTCGGGGACCGCGCGACGCCCTCGATCATGGCATAGCCACCGTCTACCAGGACCTTGCGATGATTCCCCTGATGAGCGTCACCCGCAACTTCTTCATGGGGCGGGAGATGGCTGTCATCAAGGGCAAGGGCCTGACGGAGCGATTCGACATTCATCGCGCGAACGAAGTCGCCAGGGAGGAGATGGCCAAGATCGGCATCGATGTCCGCGATCCGAACCAGGCCGTGGGAACGCTCTCGGGCGGCGAGCGGCAATGCGTGGCGATCGCACGCGCGGTCTATTTCGGGGCCAAGGTGCTCATCCTCGATGAGCCGACCTCGGCATTGGGGGTCAAGCAGGCCTCGGTCGTGCTGCGCTATGTCGCGCAGGCGCGCGCGCGCCGCTTGGGAGTCATCTTCATTACCCACAATGTCCACCATGCCTGGGCGGTCGGGGACAAGTTCACCGTGCTCAACCGGGGGCGCACCCTCGGGACCTTCGCCAAGGGCACGATCGCGCGCGAAGAGCTGCTCAACATGATGGCGGGCGGCAGGGAACTGGAGGAACTTGGCGCCGAGCTCGAGGAATTCGCGCGCGCGGACGCAGCCAAGGGTACGGACTCGTCCCTCGAGGCCGGGGCAGCCGCCGAACACGCGATGGCCGAGACGCTGCGCCAGGAAGTGGCGGAGGATCATCAGGGCGCTGGGCACAAGCGCCCACTCTGAGGTGCGGTAACGCCGGCGCCGATCGCCTCGACCCGTCCACGATAGCAACAAGACCCTGTTCCGAGATCGGGCGATCGGCAGGAACCGCGCAATTCCGAATTTCGCGGGGCGGAGCCGGCCCTCCGGCGGGAACTGTGGTGATCTGCCCCAAAATGGACAGCAACCTCCGCGCAGGAAGGGCGTTTCCCTTTCGTGAAACTGTCAGGAGTCACCACTCAGGAGTGTCATATGCGAAACCTGCGCGTGATCGTCGCGGGTCTTGCCCTACTCGGCGCCGTGAGCGCCGTCGACATGGCGACACCGCGATCCATCATGGCCGCGGAGATCATCATCCAGACAGCTCCGCCGGCCCCCCGTTACGAGCCGATCCCCGTCGCGCCGCCCGGGCGCTATGCCTGGATCCCGGGATATCGGAACTGGGGCGGTCGCGGCTTTGTCTGGGTCCCGGGCCGCTACAGTCCCATGGCCGCGCGCTACAACGGCTGGATTCCGGGTCATTGGCAGTCGCGGGGCCACGAGTGGTTCTGGGTTCCGGGCCACTGGAGATAGGCTTCCCGTGAACTTGGCTGCGGCCAGCAAAGCCCGGGCTCCGGCTCGGGCTTTTGCCGTCGCGACGGATGCGAAACCTCGCAACGCCCGGCGAATGATCTGCTATAGCAGCGCTCATGCTGACCATCTTCCGCGACCGGGCCAAAGGGCTGGAAGAATCGCCGACGCCCGAGCAGCTCGCCCAGGCAATCTGGATCGATGCGCTCAATCCAACCGATGAGGAGAAGGCGCGGATCACCGCGGCCACGGGGCTCTACGTCTCCTCCCATGCCGAGCTCTCGGAGATCGAGAGCTCCAGCCGGTTCTATGAGGATGAAGGTGCCATTTATCTCAGCCTGCCGGCGATCTCCGCCGACGACACCGACTTCTGCATCACCGCGCCCACCGGCTTCGTCCTGACGCCGAAGCAGGTGCTCACCATACGCTTCGCCCCGCTCCCGCCCTTCGCCACCGTCGCCCAGCGCCTGACTCAGCGCAGCAGCGCGCAGAAGAGCAGTGCGCCGCCGAGCAGTGCCGCCATCTTCATGGCCCTTCTCGAGGCCCTGGTCGAGTTGATGGCGGATCTGATCGAGCGCGTGCGCGGTGATCTCGACGGCGTCTCGGCCGATATCTTCAGCCATCATGCCCCTGGCGTCGGGGCCGGCCGGTCCGCTGCCGAGCTCCAGAAGGCCCTGCAGACCATGGGGCGGGTCAACGACCGCCTCTCGCGCATCCGGGACAGCCTTCTCGTCTTCATTCGCATCACGCCCTATATCAGCCAGAGCACGGCCGATTGGCTCCCCAAGGAGCTGCGGCCGCGGCTGAAAACCCTGCGCCAGGACGTCGCCTCCCTCAGCGATTACGACAATCACCTGACCGAGAAGCTGCAATTCCTCCTCGACGCGGTGCTCGGATTCATCACCATCAACCAGAGCAACATCATCAAGGTGATGACGGTGGTCGGCGTGATCGGCGTACCCCCGACGCTGATCGCCAGCATCTACGGCATGAACTTCGAGGATATGCCGGAGCTGCACACGGTCTGGGGCTATCCCGTCGCTCTGCTCGCCATTCTGGCGAGCGCGGTCCTGCCGATCCTGTGGTTCCGGCGCCGCGGCTGGCTCTGAGCCACCGTCACTTTGAGCCGGGTCAGGGCGACTGGTGCGCGGCCGACACGATGGCGTGGGACAGATAGAGCACGAGCGCCAAACCGAGCAGGACCAGGAGGATGGCGAGCGCGATATCGGCGCGCGCGCTCTCGATCGACTTGACCTCTGCGCTGGCGATATCGCGATTCGTTTTGACGAAGCGGATCGCGGCCACGATGGTGATGGCGACCCCGGCCACCAGCAGCCCGAGGCCGGCACTCCGCCCGAAGCCAGCGCCCACAGAGGGCACCTTGGTGCCGAGGGTCACGGCCGCCATCTGGAGGAAGAGATCGAACCGCTCGAGCAGGAAGCCGAAGGCCATGAGTGCGATGGCCGTGCGCACCCAGGCGAGGAAGGTGCGCTCATTCGCCGCGTAATCGCTGAAGCTCTTGATCACGGCGCCTCGCTCCCGGCATTGCCTGAAGCCTAACAGTAGTGGATTGTCAAACCTGGAGGCAACAAAGGGCCTGAAGATCAGTAGTCCATGCGCCAATCGACGCCCACGCGGCTGGAGGAGCTGGCGCCCACGCTGCTGTAGCCGGTCACATTGGGCACGATGTCGACCTCCACCCGGGCGCGCGAGGATTGAACCGAGGCGCCCTGCTCGACGCCGACATAGACGCCCGGGGCCACATATTTTCCGCCGCTGACGGTGGGCGTGCCGGTCGAGACGTTGTTCCCGCCATTGCTGCCGCTGCCGATGTCGAGCCGGTCGAGGCCCAGGCCGCCGCGCAGCTGGTCGAGCACGCCGGGCCTCCCACTTGCCAGGGATTGCGCCGCGAAGGCGAGCTGCAGGCCCTGGGACGGTGTTATATGGCCCGCATCGGAGCCGAACAGCACCCGCGCCAGGATCTGGTCCTGGGGTAGCTCAGGCGTTGAGGAGAGCTCCAGACGCGGGGCCTCGAGACCGCCGGTCAGGGTCACTTTGGCCGTGATGTTGCTGGCGTTGTACTCCGCCAGAAGATCGACCCAGGGATCATCGAAGGACCCGCTCGGGAAGCGGATCGTGCCGCGCCGGATGATGAAATCCTTGCCCAGGAGGTTGACGGTTCCGCGCACGACGCTAAAACCGCCGCCGATGACGGGGGAAGCGGTGGTGCCGGTCACCGCGATGTCACCGCGCCATTCGCTGTTCAGGCCATGGCCGCGAACATAGATCTGCCCCGGCGCCGTCACCTTCAGGTCGAGGGCCATCGGCACCGCCGGGGGCGTCTTGTCCTTCTGCTTCAGAGCCGCCAGCACCCGCGCGGTCCGCTGGGGATCACGGCTGTCGATCTCGACGACATTGAGGTTGGCGATGGAGGGCGGCAGAGAATCGGGGATTCGGAAGTCGCTGCGCCAGAGCGTCACGCGGCCAAAGAGCGCGGGCGAAGCCGCCTTGCCGCTGGCGCGGAACTCCGCATCCACCGGGACCACGGCCTCGTCGCTGTTGGCGACCAGGAAATTCGTCAGCTTCGCGTTCAGGTCCATGCGGGGCTGCTCACCGGCCAGGTCGAAGCTGCCGGATCCCTGAAGCCGGCCGGACTTGCTGTCATGCGCCTCCAGGCGGGTCAGCGTCAGCCGGCTCTCATTCCCCGTGAGCTCGAGGGCAAGCCCACGCAGCTCCGTCCCATAGTCTTGATTGAGATAGCTGCCATTGGCGATCGTGACCTTGCCGCCCATGGTCGGGACCGCCGGCGTGCCGGTGACGGTGAGAGCGACCTTGTAATCGCCAGTGATCCGGTCCTCGCCCATGGGCAGGATCTGCGCCAGCCTCTGCAGCTTGCCGTCTCCGGATAGCTTGAGCTGGACTTCACCCGATTGCGGCACGGCCACTGCAAATGGCCGTGCCGAGAGCCGCAGCGGCAGGCTGCCGCTGGCGGCAATCAGCTCATCACCAAGGGCGGAGATCTTGCCCTCCAGGCCCACGCGCCCGGCCGCCGGCGCGAGCGCGAGCTCGAGCTGGAGAGGCGGAAGCTGCTCGGCGATATTGCCGAACCCGAGGAAGCGCAGGTCCCTGCCGTGCAGGGTCAACCGTCCCGCGGGGGCCGAGGCCGGTCCGTCGAGATTGGCCGTCGCATCGAGACTGCCCTCGATGCGCAGGCCCGCCATGCGGCCGAAGGGCCGGAGGGGAAGCTTCTGGATGGCGAGCGCGGCGCGGAGGTTGGTGCCGTCCAACGCGCCCGAGCCCGTCACGCTGCCACCGGCCAGATGCAGCGCCAGATCCTCGAACCTGGCATTGCCGCCACCGAAGGAGAGCCGGAGCGGGCGCTCCAGTGTCGCCTTGTCGCTGCCGACCGACGCGGTGAGCCGGCTGAGGCTCATCTGTCGCGTCCGGCCCCTCGTCTGCCAGTCTCCGGCGAGATCGAGCGCCAAGGCGAGATAGCTGCTATCCGGCGGCGCGCCGGGAAGGTTGTAGGTGCCTTTGGCTGCGGCGGAGAAGCCGAGCTGGCCGGCAGTGCTCCGGGTGGCCTGGGCGCTGGCATGGCCGATCTGGAGCTGGCCGGCGGCAAGCTCCGTCACCGTGAGATCGACCTGGCCCAGCGGGTTTGCGAGAAGATTGCGGCCCTTGGCCGTGAGCGACAGCTTGCGCATCACGATGCGCCCGTGACCCTCGCCGAGCGAGAGATCGTTCGTCTCGAGGGTCAGGTCGGCCGATTGGCCTTGGCGCGCCGCGAGCGCGAGGTTCATCTTGCCGCTGCCTTTGAGCGGCGTTCCCGCCAGCGCCGACCAGGGCGCCAGATCGCCGATGGCAGCATTCAGGGCACCGCTTGCCAGCCCCGTGCTCAGCGAATAGTCGAGCTTGCCGGTGATGCGGCTGCCGTTCGCCGTCAGCGCGAGACGTGTCACGCTCACACGATCGGGATCGGGCCGCGCGAAGCTTGCCTCCAGACGGGCATTGGCGCCGGTGGCGGCGCCGGTCATCAGCGCCGATGCGCTGAGCGTCCCGCTGGCCCGGTCGAGGCTCTGCAAATCGATATCGGGAAGCTTGACCTGCGCCATCAAACGCCGGACCAGGGGCCGGTTGGTTCCCAGGCCGTCGCCGGCAAGATCGAACTGGGCGGCCGTCGTCGGCCCGTCCGCCGTGAGCTGGCCGTCCAGGGTCAGCCGACCCTGGAGCTTCGTCTTCAGGGCGGGACCGAGATCGGCAAGTCGCGGCAGCTCGAGATGAAGCGTTCCGGTCGGCCGCCGAAAGCTGGCATCGCTTTGCCCTTTGCCGCTGAGGGAGATGCCCCGACCGGAAAAATCGAGGCTGGAGAGGCTCAGCGTCCCATCCTCGGCGCGATCGAGATGACCATCCAGCGTCACCTTGGGTCCGAGAAGCGCATCGGCGATCGGAAGTCCGATCGTCAGATCTTCCGCCCCGCCTTGCAGCGTCACTTTCGCAGCACCGGCTTTGCTGGCATCGACCGCCGCTTCGATATGCAGCCGGCCGGCAAGAGCCGGAAGCTGGGCCAGCTCGGCGAAGCGGTCGAGGGCGGCAATATCGAGGGCGAAATTCCCGCTCGATCCTTTCGGCGCCCAACGTCCCTGTCCGGCCAGCTTCGCCGACGCACCTTCCAGGCGAAGGGAGTCGATCTCCGCAAGCGGCAGAGTCTGGTCGAAGCTTCCGGCGAAGGACCAGGTGAAGTCGCGGCCTAGCGCCGAGGGAAGGGGCTCGTCCGTACGCGCGAGGCCCGTGAGCTTCCCCTCGCCCTCCAGATGCCAACGCTCCAATCCGCCCTTCGAGGCCAGATCGAGCGTCGCGACCAAGCGGTCGAGCGCGACATCGCTGTAGTGCAGCCCCGTCCCATGCAGGTTCAGCGTCGCGACCGGTTTATCAAGTCCTCCCCCCAGCACCGCATCCAGCTCCACCCGGCCCGCGAGCGGGGTGGCGAGCAGCGGCTGCAGCGGCGCCAGATCGGGAAGTGCCACATGCAATTCGCCATCGAGGTGCTGGCTGGCGCTGTCCAGGCTGCCGCGGCCGGATATTTCGCCGGCGGCGATTGCGAGCTCGAGGCTGTCGATCGCCAGCGCCTGCTTGCCGTCATAGGCGATGGCGGCCGCCAGAGTCACGCGATCGCCGATCAAGGGCGCAAGATCAGCCGGGACGAGTCCCTTCTGGCTCGCCTCGGCCTGGATTGTTACGCGATAGGTCTTCGCGGCGGCGATGCCGATCTCGCTCCGAAGCTCGAGCAGGCTGCCCAGCTTCGCGGTGAGCTGGCCGTGCCAATCGGCAACCGGCCCGTGGCCGGCGATGCTGAGCGAGAGCGGCGGCCGATCGCTGCGCTGCAGGAGCTCGGCCGCGACGATCCCGCGCGGATCGTCGATCTCGCCCTCGACGCTCAGCACCGCCGGATGCCCCTCCAGGCTGAGATCGAAGGCGAGGCTGCCCGGCCTGTCGTCGGTGCGCCGAAGGTCGAGATGGGCCTCGGCCCGGCCCCGGGCGAGCCCGGCCCGCCCGTGGAAGGAGAGGCGCACCGGCTCGCCGAGCACGGCCGGATCGAGATCAATCGCCTCGATCCCCATATCCCTCACGGCAACGTCGAGAGGCAGCCGCGGGGGCGAGAGATCGAGGCTTGTCGATGCCGGCGTCTGCCTGGGCTCGGCGATTGGCTGGCGCTTCACCCGGGCCGATGCCGCCTGCAGGCGCTCGATGACGAGCTCGCGGCGCAGCAGCGCGCCGGCATTGACCACGAAGGCCAGGTCCTTGAGCTCCAGCCAGCTGCCTTCCCGATCGGCGACCTGGATGGTGCCGATCCGGATATTGAAGGGCGGGCTTCCCTCCAGCCGCTCGATGGTCACGACCATTCCGGGCGAGGACGCCGTCCGGGCGATGGTCGCCGCAAGCCAGGCCTTGCCGGCAGCGGTCTGCAGGAAGCCATAGGCGCCACCCAGCGCGAGCAGCAGGAACGCCACCAGCGCGAGAACCGAGATCAGCAGAATGCGGGCGAGACGCTTCATCAGAAGGCCTGTCCCAGGCTGATATAGATCTGGACGATGCTGTCGCCGGAGCGCCGCTCCAGGGGGGTTGCGATATCGAAGCGCAGCGGGCCGATCGGGCTGTAGTAGCGAACCCCCACGCCGGTACCCCAAAAGAGCGGCTGGCTGA
>DATFRE010000519.1:0-2648 GCA_035263545.1 Dongiaceae bacterium | reverse complement strand
TCGGCACGGCGGGCGCGGCGGTGAACATCGTCGACCCGATGAGCGGCGCCTATCGCGAGTCCACCGTGCGCGACGCCTATGACATCGCCCGCATCGTCGACCAGATGGAGCACATCCATTTCTACCAGCGCTCCGTCGTCTGCCGCGACATCGCCGATCCGGCGGATATGGATTTCAACACCTGCTATGCCAGCGTCATGGGCACCACCAAGCATGTGGGCACCAGCTGGGTCGCGCCGGAGCAATGCGTGGCCTCGCTCGAGATGCTGCACATGGTCGCAGGCGGCGAGGAGAAATGGCGGGCGCGGCCCTTCGTCAGCCAGTCCAACTGCTTCGTCGTGCCGCCGCTGAAATTCGCGACCGATGCCTGCCGCTGCCTGGAGGTCGCGGTGCGCGGCGGCATGCCGGTGCTGCTGCTCTCCGCCGGCCAGGCCGGCGCCACGGCGCCCGCCTCGCTTGCCGGCGCGATCGTGCAGGAGGTTGCGGAGGTGCTGGCGGGCCTCGTCTATGTCAACGCCATCCGGCCCGGCGCCGTCGCCATTTTCGGCACCTGGCCCTTCGTCTCGGATCTGCGCACAGGGGCCATGTCCGGCGGCAGCCCGGAGCAGGCGCTCCTCTCGGCGGCCTGCGGGCAGATGGCGCATTTCTACGACCTCACCGGCGGCACCTCTTCCGGCATGTCGGATTCCAAGATCCCCGACGCCCAGGCCGGCATGGAGAAGGCCTATAACCACGCTTTGGTCGGCAATGCCGGGGCCAATTTGATCTACGAATCCGCCGGCATGCATGCGAGCCTGCTGGGATTCTGCCTGGAGAGCCTGATCATCGACAACGACATCATCGGCGCCGTCCAGCGCACCATCAAAGGCATCGATGTCAGCGACGAGGCGATCTCGGTCGAGACCATCCGCGATGTCTGTCTGAACGGGCCGGGGCATTATCTGGGTTCCGACCAGACGCTGCGCCTGATGCAGACGGAATATGTCTATCCCGCCGTCGGCGACCGGCGCAGCCCCAATGACTGGACCGAGCGCGGCGCCACCGACATCGTCGACCGCGCCATGCAGAAGACCCGCGAGATCCTGCAGAAGCATTATCCGAAGCATGTCTCGCCGGAGGTCGACGAGGCGATCCGCGCCCGCTTCAAGGTGATGCTGCCGCGCGAGGCGATGCAGGCGGGTGCCTGAAAAGACGAAGAACGACGAGGACAAGAACATGACCGAGCGGGCCCGGGTTGTGATCATCGGCGGCGGCGCCGTGGGCTGCAGCGCGCTCTATCATCTGGCGAAGCTGGGATGGACCGATTGCCTGCTGCTGGAGCGCGACGAGCTGACCTCGGGCTCGACCTGGCATGCGGCCGGCAACTGCCCGAACTTCTCGACGAGCTGGAACGTCATCAAGCTCCAGCGCCATTCGACCAAGCTCTATGCGCGGCTCGGCGAGGAGACGGGCTATCCCATCAACTATCACATCACCGGCTCGCTCAGGCTCGCCCATGGCCGCGACCGCATGGACGAGTACAAGCATGTCGCCGCCATGGCCCAGGCCCAGGGCATCGAATTCGAGCTGCTCACCCCATCCGAGGCGAAGGCGCGCCATCCCTTCCTCGAATTGCACGATCTCCAGGGCGCGCTCTGGGATCCTTATGACGGCGATATCGATCCCAGCCAGCTGACCCAGGCCTATGCCAAGGGCGCCAAGGATGCGGGCTGCCGCATCCAGCGCTTTACCCGCGTGACCGGCCTCGCCCAGAAGGCCAATGGCGAATGGCGCATAGAGACCGACAAGGGCGAGGTCGAGGCGGAGATCGTCGTCAATGCCGCCGGCTATCGCGCCGGCGAGATCATGGCCATGCTGGGCCAGTATCTCCCCATCGTCTCCCTCGAGCATCAGTACCTGCTGACGGAATCGATCCCCGAGCTCGGCGGGCGCCCCAGCCCGCTGCCGCTGCTGCGCGATCCCGATGTCAGCTACTACCTGCGCCAGGAGCGCGACGCCTTGCTGCTCGGGCCCTATGAGAAGGAGAAGGCCGTCGCCCAATGGGCCGACGCCGTGCCGGAGAATTTCGCCTATCAGCTCTTCCCCGATTCCCTCGACCGGCTGGAGCCCTATATCGAGGATGCCATCGGCCGCGTGCCGATCCTGGGCAAGGTCGGCATGCAGAAGGTCATCAACGGCCCGATCCCCTATTCGCCCGACGGCAATCCCTATATCGGCCCGGCCCATGGGCTGAAGAACTTCTACCACTGCTGCTGCTTCAGCTTCGGCATCGCGCAATCGGGCGGCGCGGGCAAGACCGTCGCCGAATGGATCGCCCATGGCGAGCCGGAATGGGATTTCTGGACCCTCGATCCCCGGCGCTACACCGACTACGCGACCAAGACCTATGTGGTGGAGAAGGCGCTCGAGCTCTATCAGAACGAATACGCCATTGCCTTCCCCTTCAACGAATGGCCCGCCGGGCGCCCCGCCAAGACCACGGCGCTCTATGAGAGGCTGAAGGCCAAGGGCGCCATGTTCTGCGCCCGCGGCGGCTGGGAGCGCGCGACCTGGTTCCCGCGCAAAGGCGATAAGCCCGAGCAGCACGCGAGCTTCCGGCGCACCAACTGGCATGACGCCGTGGCCGAGGAATGCAAGGCCGTGCGCGA
>DATFRE010000518.1:0-2683 GCA_035263545.1 Dongiaceae bacterium | reverse complement strand
GAGCGGCACCATCCACCTGCACCGCAATCGGCGCCTCAACTTCGTCAACGTAACGCTGGGGACGGCGGGGGGCGTGACCACCGGATGGCTCGACCCCGGCTTCACCCAGACCAACGCGCCTGGGCATGCGGTCTACGGCTGACCCCACGCGTCCCCCGCAATGGTCTGGTTACTCCCCCTCCCTGTGGGTCAGCCCGTCTCATGTATTCGCTAGCCGATAGCCCAGCGCCGGGCATGGCCTTCGCTAGGCGAGCTGCTCGGTCAGCCGGCCTCGATCTCGGGGGGCAGCTCCCGGCCGCCGCCACAGCCAACGCCGGGCAGCGCCGGAGACATCGTATTAGCGTCAGGTGGACAGGTGAGTTCTCGGCCTCGACGCGAGGAAAGAAACTCCGATCTGCGTTCTTTTCCGCTCGTCCCACCAGGCGACGAACTGATCTGCGCGGCGGCGAATCTATGCCGCATGCTGCGACGCGGTCAACTTAAGCGCTTGTTATTGGCCGAGAATTTGCGAGAAGAGCGGTATTTCCATCCGACATTCCAATGGGTCTACGGCGGGCCATCGCCCGGTATTGGAAGGTAACTCATAAACTTCCGGTGGCCGGCTGCTTCTTATCGGCCTATCGTGGCGCGGCCCATGGGCGCAAAACGTGGGTCTGGATCCCGGGCCGATCTCCGAGCCGCCGGTCCAGTACGCTGGGCCGGTGCGCAAACGGTTCGGGGTCGGCTCGCGAGGGAGGAGATCCGATGCCAGGGCCAAGGGGCAAGGCGCGAGGCAAGGCACGACGCGGCCCTATCGGCAAGCGCGACGGCGTCGCCGAGGCCCGCCGGAAGGTGCTGCAACAGAAGATCATCGAGCTACGCGTGCAGGGCCTCTCGACGCGCGCTATCGCCGAGGAGCTGTTCGAGAAGAAGGTCACGCCCAAAAAGCTGGATAGCTCGGACATCAGCCGGCTGCTGACGCAGGCCCTCAACCAGGTCGTGGTTCCGGAGGCCGAGAAGCTAAAGAAACTCGAATTGGAGCGCCTCGACAACGTCATCAACGGGCACTATGGCAACGCCGTGAACGGCGATGTCGCCGCCACCCACGCGCTGCTGGCCTGCATCGATCGCCGCACCCGCCTGCTCGGCATCGGCCAGGAGCAGAAAGTTTCGAGCCGGACGCTCGGGGCCGATGGCAAGCCGGTCGACCCAATCCGCCCGGTGATCAACCTGACGATTGCGCGGCCGGCGGTCGAGGCGAACGGCGCCGATGGCAAGCTGATCGACCAATCCGCACAACCGCTGCTCAGCAATGGCGGAGCTGAATCTGGCATCAATGACTGACGAGAGCCTGCGGGCGCTCCACGGCGAGCTTGTGAGCGAGCTGCGGCGGGCGCCGAGTCCGGCGCAGTGGTGGCTGGCGCGGTATCAGGCGATCTCACTGCTCAAGCGCGACAGCCCACGCCTGTTCGAGGCGCTGACGGCGCACTACCAGCTCATCACCGCCGGGGCGGCTGGCACATGACGGCCCAGGCACGCCTTCCCATGGATGGGGCCCACCGAGCGCCTCAAGCACTCGACGCTCGCGCGCGAGGGACCCAGGCGGAGGGCCCAAGGCTGCGATGGAGCCCGGCGCTATTTCGAACCCGAGGGGACCCCAGTCGGTCAAAGAGGACTCTGGGTGCATATGGCCTCGCCCACGAGAGCGGCGGCCATGGCCTCGGAGTTCGTTTGCGTGGCGCGCCGGCGAGGTTGACGGCAGCGAAGCCGCTGCTTGGGGAGGAATGCGGATGTTGAGGTCGGTTCGGCGAGTTGAAGTGGGTGGAGATCCTGAGGATGTCGTGTGGGATGAGCGTCTGGGAGCGGAGATCAGCCTGTATGGGAGGGACCGAGGGACGAGGGAGCGGCGGCGGCGGGGAGAGGTAATCGAGGTCGGGTGGCGGGGAGTGAGACATGCGGAGGATGTGCATGCGAGTCGGCTGGCGTACTACCGGTCGAGGCGGCTTCTGAGCGACAGTCCGTATGCGGAGAAGCGAAGCGAGGAGAATGTGATCAGGGGAATCGGGGCGGTCCGCTTTCTCCGCGATTGGGAGCGAGGAGGGAGGCGTCCGCGAGTGACGGGGAGGTATGACGGAATGCCGATAGGTCGGCCTGGGGTTGTGTATTGGGGATTTGAGGAGTGGCGGGCGTGGTCTGAGGCGTATGAGGCGATGGGTCGGTGGGGAGATGTTGTTCAGAGCGTGGTTTGCTTTGACGAGTGGGCCGGGGACTGGGCGCGGCGGAGGTATCCGGGGATGGCGAGCCCGAGCCGGACAGGGATGGCGTGCCTGAGGGTGGGTCTGTCGCTGCTGGTGGGGCACTATGATCGAACTGATGGCTGACGCAGCGGGCGGCGATGAAACGGCTCTGCCGGGCCCGCGGCGCCGCCCTGGTCGACTGGAGCAAGAGGGGAGCTCGGCGCCGGAGCGCGCCCGGAAGGCCGATCGGGGGGCAGAAGGTTCTCGGATACCAGATGCGGCCCTGAAGCCACTAGAATTGCTTCCGGCGGGTTCTTCCGCGGGTTTTAAATCAGAGGGCCGGCCCCGCCTGACGATGATCGAGCGCTTCGGACCCAGCTGCGCGCTGGGAACCGACGGCCTGCAGTGGATCGTCCTCGGCCAAGCCAGGCCCGGAAGATCCGATAGCTGGCAAGGGCTGCGCTGGG
>DATFRE010000517.1:0-7160 GCA_035263545.1 Dongiaceae bacterium | reverse complement strand
TCGCCGGTGGTGCAGACGCCATCGGCGATCAGATGCAATGCCTCGCGCCAGAGCGCCTCCTGGAGGCGGTCGGCGATATAACCGGGCACCTCGACATTGACCTTGAGCGGGCGCATGCCGATGCGCTTGTAGAAGGCGATGGCGGTTTCGATCGCGGCGGCAGAGGTCTTCTTGCCGCCCAGCACCTCGACCAAAGGCAGCATGTAGACCGGATTGAAGGGATGGCCCACGAGCACGCGCTCGGGATGCTTGCAGTCGGCCTGGAAGTTCGAGGGCAGCAGGCCGGAGGAGCTCGAGGCGATGACGACATGAGGCCTTGCCGCGGCATCGATGCGGGCATGGAGCTTGCGCTTCAGATCGTCGTTTTCCGGCGCGCTCTCCTGCACGAAGTCAGCATCGGCGACGGCGGCCTCCAGCGTGCTCGCGAAGCTCAGGCGATTCTGGCTGGCACCGGGCTCGAGGCCGAGCTTGGTCAGCGCCGGCCAGGCATTGGCGACACCGGCGCGGATCTTCTCCTCCGCGCCGGGCGCCGGATCTGTCGCCACCACATCGAGCCCATGGGCCAGGCAGCGCGCTGCCCAGCCGCTGCCAATAACGCCGCCGCCCACCAGGGCGACGCGGCGAATCTCCGTCGTCTCGGCCATCTTCTTCTGATCCTTGCTTCGATGAGTTACAGGCGCTGGCGCAGGCCCAGTTTCTTGCGCGCCTCCGCCGGCGTCAGGCTGCGGGCACCCATGAGGCGGATGATCTCCACGGCCCGCTGGACCAGCGTGCCGTTGCTCGCATGCACGCCGCGATCGAGCCAGATATTGTCCTCGAGCCCGACGCGCACATTGCCGCCCAGCAGCACGGCCTGGGCCACCATGGGCATCTGCATGCGCCCGATGCCGAAGCCGGCCCAGACGGCGCCCGCCGGCAGCATGTCGCGCATCGCCTTCATGGAATTCGTGTCCGCCGGCGCACCCCAGGGAATGCCGAGGCAGAGCTGGAACATCGGCGGCTCCTCCAGCAGGCCCTCCTCATGCATGCGCTTGGCGAACCAGAGATGGCCGGTATCGAACACCTCCAGCTCGGGTTTCACGCCGAGCTCGCGGATCCGCTTGGCCCCGGCCCGCAGCTGACTGGGGGTCGAGACAAAGATCATGTTGCCGTCGCCGAAGTTCAGCGTGCCGCAGTCGAGCGTGCAGATCTCCGGCAGCAACTCCTCGACATGCACCAGGCGCTCCAGCGCATTGACGAGATCGGTGCCGGGACCCGCCTTGCGGGGATCCTGATCGTCGACCTCGAGATCGCCGCCCATGCCGGCGGTCAGGTTTATGATGATGTCGACCCCGCTGTCGCGCACCCGCTTCACCACCTCGCGGTAATACTCGGTCTTGCGGCTGCCCTTGCCGGTCGAGGGCTCTCGGACATGCATATGGGCGATGGCGGCGCCGGCCTTGGCGGCTTCGATCGCCGCATCGGCGATCTGCTGCGGCGTCACTGGGATGGCGGGGTGCTTGCCGACGGTATCGCCCGCGCCCGTGACGGCGCAGGTGACGATGACTTCCTGGTTCATAGCGACCTCCCTGGACCTCTCGCAGCCTCGGCCCGGGAAAATAGAGCCCGGACCGGGCGCCGACAATCCAGCTACCGCCACGAACTATCGCAAGCCCGCCCTGGGTGGCGGACCCTGCCGCCGGCTACTTCCAGTCCTTGACGTTCCAGAGGCTGTAGGTGCTGTCCATCTTCTGGACGAAGTTCCGGATCTTCTGGCGCAGAAGCACCGGGGTTATATCGACATTCGCGGTCGGCGCATTCAGGTACAGGAGCTTGTTGCTCGTGGCATAGGAGAAAAACATCGGCCCGATATCGTCGTTCTTCGCCAGCAGGGCGAGCAGGGCCGCGCTCGGCACCGGCTTGTCGGACGGTACCTCGTATAGCCCGGCATAGATCCAGAGGACCGTGCCCGGGTCGCTCGAGAGCTCGAGCGTGACGGTGTAGTCGAGATTGTTGCCGCTTTCCCCGATCTTATAGCGATGGGGTGCCTTGTCCCCCGTGACGGTGACTTGGTAGCCGAGATTCTCCAGCATCGCCTTCAGTCCGTCGTCGGTCAGCGGCGCGGCCTTCGCCTGCTGAGCGCCGACCAGGAACAGACACGCCACGACAATTCCCAACCATGTCCGCATCACATCACTCCATGTGCAGAACTGTGAAGGCCTGTGGTGGGTAGAGCCCAACCGGGCGCGCAAGATATCACGGCCGGGGGCGGCCGCTCAACGCGAACGGATCGTGACTCGCGGATCAGAACCGCTTCAGCAGGCGGTCGAGATAGTCCAGCTCGTAGCGCGGACGCTGGGATTCGCCGGCGCGACGGCGCAGCTCGTCGAGGATCTCTCGGGCCCGCTGCATGTCCGACTTGTCGGGGATCTTGACATCGCCGGTATCGATCTGGCCGGCGCCCGGGAGCGTGCGGCCGAGCGGGTCGGTCGACTGGCCGAACTGATCCTGGTCTGGTCCGTTGCGCGGCCCGCTGCCACGGCCGAAGCGCTTGCCCAAAGCTTCCATCATCGCCTGCTGGCCCTGGCGCATCGCCTCCAGCGCCTGGGTCTGCGGATCGATGGCATTGCCGGGGATCCCGGCGCGAAGCTGCTTCTCGGCCTCGCCCATCTGCTGTTCCGCCTCGCCGAGCTGCTGCGGAGTCTGGCCCATCAGGGCACCGAACTGCTTGCTCAGCTTGTCGAGCTTGTCGCGCAGCTCCCCCTGGTCCTGGGCGAAGCGTCCCGCATTGGGCGAGTTCTGGCCCGGGGCGAGCTGCTGGGATTCGCGATAGGTCTGGTCGAGCAGGTTCTGCTGCTGCTGGGCGAGATCGTTCAGATCACGCATGAGCCGCTGGCCCTGCTGCGCACCCGGGTCGTTCTGCGCATAGGGCATAGCGCGCAGATTCTCCAGCATCTGCTGCAGCTGGGAGAGCATCTGGCGGGCGGCATCGCGCGCCCCGCCCCGGGCCATCTCCCGAGCGCGATCGAGCATGCGCTGGAGCTGATCGCGGTCCAGGGTCATCTGCTTGTTCAGAGCGTTGCGATCCATGTCGCTGGGCGGATTCTTCTGCGCCTGGGCCATGAGCTGGTCGAGGAACTGATTCATCGCCTGCTGCAGCTGATTCATCAGCCGGTCGATCTCCTCGTCCGAGGCGCCGCGATCGAGAGCATCCTGGAGCGCCTGCTCGGCGGCACGCAGCTGCATCTCCGCATTTCCGACCCCGCCTTCTTCAAGGCGCAGCGCCGTCTGCCACAGCATGTCCTGGGCCCAGGCGATCTCGGCTCCGGTCTCGTCCTTCATCAGCCGCCGGCCGGTGATGCGCAGCGCGAGCGTCACCACGGGGTCGTTGTCATAGGCGTCGGCCGCGTTGCCGATGGCGAGCAGCCGGCGCGACACCGCGAGCCTTTCGTCGGGATGGAGGGTGAGCTGGCGACGCTGCTCGATGATCGCCTTGGCGACAGGATGGGTGAAGACCCGGGCCGGCAGGATCATGTCGACGGGCTGGGCATAGCCGGTCTGGCCCGTGGCATCGCTGGCCGAGAGGATGAGCCGCACCGGCGTACCGGCCCAGGGATGGGCCGTCAGGTCGCGGAAGGCAACTCCCCGGGCTGCCCGCGGATCGGCGCCGGAGCCGGGAAGCTCGATGACGATCTTGTCCGGCTGGCCTGGAATAGAGGCCGCGCTTCCCTGGCCATGACGGGTGATGAGCAGCTCGACCTTGGCGATGCCGTAATCGTCGCTCGCGGCATAGTCGATGCGCAGCGCATGGCGTTCCGATTCCGAGGGCGGACGGGTGAAGGCGACCAGGGGCGGCTCGTCCTCGATCAGGCGATAGGGCCAGGAGGCGAGCTCATGGCCGTCCTGCACCACCGAGAGCCGATCGCCCGTGACGATCTTGCCGGTCGCCCGGAAGGTGCCTTCGCCGATGGCATCGAAGCGCGCGGTGGCATCCCCCATCTTCAGCTCGCCGGCGCCCTTGCCGCCCTGGATCTGGGCGAGCACCTCGCTGTCTTGCGGGATCTTGAGCGGCCCCGCCTTGGGATCGACGGCGGCAAGGAAGATCGGCGCCTGGCCCGTGTAGGCGGGCGGCGTCACCCAGACATCGAGGCGGGGTGGGATCGGCGGCGGGGGAAGGGCGAAGCTCGGCTGAAACGCGCGCCCCAGCCGCGCCGGCCCATCGGACCAGCCGATGGCGAGGGTGACGGCGAGCAACAGCACGACGATGCCGCGCAAGGCATAGGGATCGCGGGCCACGAGGCTGCCGCGCGGCAGGCCGACGCGCAAGCGCCCAAGCCTCGAGGCCAGGCGCCGGCGATGCAGCTCCCAGAGCGCGGCGGCGGCGGGATCGCTGCGCCCCCCGGCAAGCTCGTCCTCCAGCGCCGCCAGCGGCCGGTGGGGAAGGGTATTGACCAGCTCGATGCGCCGGCGCACCGCGGCGGGGTCGGGCATTGCCAGCCCGCGGAAGCCGAGCCACAGCAGCAACGCGAAGGCGACGGCGAAGGCGGCGAGGATCGCGCTATGGAGATAGCCGTTCAGATCCGGCAGCAGGTCGCTGAGTGCCAGGGCAATAAAAAGACCCGCCAGGGTCAAAGCCGGCCAGACAGCCTGCCAGATGCGCTCCCAGCCGATGGCGAGTCGCGCAAGCCACAACCGGCGCAGGAGACCGCGCCTGGTCCAATACCCGGATTCCGCGTCTTTCAGGCCTTTCCGGGGCCTCGGCCCTGCCTGTGCCAAGCGCACCTCATATCCAGTCCGGCAAGCGATCCAGTGCAATCATATCATGGTAACTCGGACGCGCTCTGACAATGGCGTGTTGGGTTCCCCGGACCATGACTTCCGGTATCAGGAGCCGGCTGTTGTAGGTCGAGGACATAACCGCGCCATAGGCTCCCGCCGAGGTGATCGCCAGGAGATCGCCGGCCTGGAGCGGCGGCAGGGGCCGGCCATGGGCGAAAAAGTCACCGGTCTCGCAGATCGGGCCGACCACGTCGTAACGGCCGGCGGCCGCATCCGAGCCGGGCTCCGCCACCGGCAGGATCGGATGATAGGCGTCGTAAAGGGTCGGGCGGATCAGGTCGTTCATGGCCGCATCGACGATGACGAAGTTCCGCTCCACCCCCGGCTTCACGTAGAGCACGCGCGTCACCAGAATCCCGGCATGGCCCACCAGCCAGCGGCCCGGCTCGAAGAAGAGCTGGCAGCCGAGATTGCCGACCGTCTCCTGCACCGAGCGGACGTAATCCTCGATCGCCGGCGCATGCTCGGCGTGATAGGCGATGCCGAGCCCGCCGCCGAGATCGAGGCTTTCGATCCGGTGGCCATCGGCACGAATCTCGGCCACGAGGCCCGAGATCTTGGCGAAGGCGGAGCGATAGGGCGCCAGATCGAGAAGCTGGGAGCCGATATGGACGGCAAGGCCCAGGGGCTCGATCCCCGCCATGCCCGCGGCGCGGCCATAGATCTGGCGCACATGGCCGAGATCGATGCCGAACTTGTTCTCGGCCTTGCCGGTGGCGATCTTCTTGTGGGTGCGGGCATCGACATCGGGATTGACCCGGAGCGCCACCCGGGCACGCTTGCCTTTCTCGCGAGCGACCCGGTCGAGAAGCTCCAGCTCCGGCAGGGATTCGACATTGAACTGCTGGATCCCGGCCTCGAGGCCGGCGGCCATCTCCGCCGCACTCTTGCCGACGCCGGCGAAGACGATGCGATCGGCGGGCATTCCGGCGGCGAGCGCGCGGCGCAGCTCGCCCTCCGAGACGACATCGGCGCCAGCACCCAGCCGGGCGAAGGTCGCAATCACCGCCTGGTTGGAGTTCGCCTTCAGCGAATAGCAGATCGTGGCCCGCGCGCCGTCGAAGGCCGCGATGAAGCGTCGATAGCGCTCGGTGAGCGCTGCGGTGGAATAGCAATAGAAAGGAGTCCCGACGGCCGCGGCCAGCCGGTCGAGCGGCACACCTTCGGCATGAAGGATGCCGCCCTGATAGGGGAAGTGGGTCATGGATACACGGGCTGGTTCGTCGGCTGGTTCGTCGTGCTGGTGGCGGGCGCCGGCGGTGCCGACGGTGTGGGCAGCGGCTCGGGGGCGGGATATTGACGCGGGAAGGTATCGGGCCGGGGCGGCTGGGGCGGGCCATTGACGCCGCAGGCCACGAGCGCGAAGGCGCACATCAGCAGCAAGAGCATTGCCGTCCTCATCGCGGTGGCCCGGCTCATTTCAGGCGCTGCCGGGCCGCGGCCACGGCGCGCCGCACATTGGCCGGCGCCGTGCCGCCCGGGCTGGTGCGGCTCTCCACCGCCGCCTCGACGGTAAGGCCGGCCCGGATCTCCGCCGTGATGCGCGGCTCGATCCGCCGCATCTCCTCCAGGCTGAGATCGGCGAGGCCAACGCCCTTCTGCTCCGCCAGGCGCACTAGCGTGCCGGTGATGTGATGCGCTTCGCGGAACGGCAATCCCAGATGACGCACCAGCCCGTCGGCAAGATCCGTCGCGGTGATATAGCCCCGGTCGCAGGCCCGGCGCATGGCAGCGGCATCGGGCTGCATGTCGCGCACCATGCCGGCCATCGCCGCGAGCGACAGGCCGAGATTGTCCACCGCCAGGAACACGACCTCCTTGTCCTCCTGCATGTCCTTGCCGTAGGTGAGGGGCAGGCCCTTCAGCACGACGAGAAGCTGCACCAGCGCCCCGATGGCCTGGCCCGCCTTGCCGCGCACCAGCTCGGCCGCATCGGGATTGCGCTTCTGCGGCATGATCGAGCTGCCGGTGGTGAAGGAATCGCCGAGGGCGACGAATCGGAATCCCTCGCTGGTCCAGAGGACGAGCTCCTCGGCGAAGCGGGAGAGGTGGGTGGCGAGGATGGCCCCGAAGGCGAGGAACTCGAGAGCGAAATCACGCGCCGAGACCGCATCCATCGAGTTGGCCATGGGACGCGCAAAGCCGAGGGCCGTGGCCGTTGCCGCGGTGTCGATGGGAAAGCCCGTGCCGGCGAGGGCGCCCGCGCCGAGCGGGCTTTCGTTGAGGCGCCGGCGGCAATCGGCGAGCCGGCCGCGGTCGCGACCCAGCATCTCGACATAGGCCAGCAGGTGATGGCCGAAGGTGACGGGTTGCGCCACCTGGAGGTGGGTATAGCCCGGCAT
>DATFRE010000516.1:0-2466 GCA_035263545.1 Dongiaceae bacterium | reverse complement strand
GATGCAGGCGGCAAGCTCGCTGGGAAAGGCCTGGGCGTGGGCCCGGTAATTGCGCTGGAAGCTCGGGGGACGCGCCATCATGTACGATACCACGCCTTCGACCTCGCTTGACCCGTCACGCCGCCGGGGGCTGGGCGCTCTCCAGCAGCTCGATCCAGTCCGAGATCGCATATTGCCAGTCGAGCTTCCGGGCCGCCGCCTGTATCTCGCGGCATTTCTCGACATAGGCGGCGGGATTGTCCTTGTAGTAGCGCAAGGCCGCCACGGTGAAGGCCTTGAACTTCTCGGCCTCGATAGGCGCGATGATTCCGGCACCATCATTGGCCCGGGCGGGAAAATGCCCGACCGGTGTCCCGATCACCAGCCGGCCCGCCGCCGCTGCTTCCCGCACAGGGTAAGGATCGCCTTCGGTGATGGAGGTCATCAGCAAGGCATCCACCGAGCGGTAGAACGCCGGCATGTCATGAAAGCTGATCTGATCCCCCGTCGAACCGGCGATCTTGAAGTCGAGCCCCGCCTCGCGGGCACAGGCTTCCGCCAGCTCGCCGCGCTTGACCTCGACGCCATAGATGGTGAGCTGGGTCATCGAGGAGGCGTAGCCCACGGTCGCCAGTCGGTCGGGAATCTCGGCGTGGAATTCGGCGAGGTCGATCCCATAGGGCACGACCTGCGGCAGCCTCGCCAGGCCCAGCAGCGCTGCGCGGGTGAAGATGTTGAATCCCACGGCGCCGAACGCGGCGAAGCGGTCGAACACCGCCTTGCCCTTTTGATCGATCAGGATGTAGAGGTCCATCTCCGCGTGGGAAAGCGCGATGATTCTCTCATAGGGCACGTGATAGGCATCGACCAGGACCTGGATTCCGTCGAGGGAGGAGATGACGAAATCGTAGTAGGAAAGCAGGTGGGCGAAGGCCTCCACGGAATGGGGCACGCTCCAGTCCAGGATATCAGCACATAGCCGCGGTCGTGCAGCAGCTTGGCGAGGTCGTAATAGGCCCGCCCGTGCGACCATTGGGTATAGCCGAAGACGAGGAATTTCTTGGCCTCCGTCTTCCGCGTCTTCATCCGGAAGGCCGGATCGACGATATAGTCGGCGATGGCGCGATGGTCGGCGGCGATGGCCTCCCGGCCCGGCCCCTCGGCCGCGGCGTGGTCCGCCGTGCACCAATCCTCCGAGGCGAGAAAGCACTCCCAGAGGCTGCAGAGCGTGCGTGACAGGGAGAGCCTTCCGCCCGGTTCGGCGCAGAGGTAGAGATCGCCCGATTTGACGGCGATCAGTCCCCGCTCCAGCGGCACCATCTCGAGGCGCGTCCCGGCGAGAGCGTCGCTCGCCGGCGCATCGCCAAGCACGCGGCACCCCTCCGGCTCGCAAAGAATCGGCCGGTAGCCGCCTTCCGAGTGCTGCATGATCCTCCCGAGCGGGGCATCCCGGGTTCCGTAACGAAGACGGCATTGCCGGGGCTCTCCTCGAGGGAGCCGTGATGGAGCTCGCCGGTCGTCACATCGACGAACACGGCCGTGCCGAGGGTGGTGAAAAGGCGGCTCTCGCGCCTGCCGGACGGATCGCTCATGTGGCGGGATGCTGCTCCCTGCGCCGCTGAAGGAAGAAACCCAGATTGCTCTTCAGCCGCTCATTGGCGGGATCGAGCGCCAGAGCCTTCTCGCCCCATTCGACCGCCCTGTCCATCACATTGAGATTCCAGCAGGCGATCGCCCCCAGATCGAACAGCCGGAAGCCCCAGCAATTGCCGTCGTCGAGATAGCTTCCGGTGCGGTGGGTCTTCTCGATCCCGTTCGAGCAGGCCCAGAGGAGGCCAGCCCAGTCCTGCTGGTGGTGCAACTCCTCGGCCAGGTCGAGCCAGATCTCGCGCCGGTGCGGCGCCTCGAGCCTGGCCCTGTCGAGCCAATAGAGCTTTCTCTCCGGCTGCAGCCGCGCGAGATAGCGCATGGTTTCCGCTCGCTCATCGCCCCAGCTGCTCGTCGGCAGCTCTAGATAGAGCTGCAGCAGCTTCATCGCCTCATCCGGCCGGTTCGCCCACATATACTCCCGGCCCAGCCAGAAGCAGATCTGGGAGTCGCGCGGATCCTCGCGATGGGCGACCTCCATCAGGGGCAGGTACTGCCGCCTGGTCGTCTTGCTGTGGTCCTGCACGTGATACATCACGATGTCATAGCAGTTGCGCGCGACCTCGCTCTCGCCGGTGAAGAACAGCGCCTCGTGCACGGGGCGCCGGAAGCGATAACCCCAGCGATGGTGGAAGCTCTTCGAGGGCGACCCGCCGACACCGTCGAGATTGTCGGCGCTCGGCCGCAGAATCATGCGGCTGAAGACCGCCGTTGTGCCCGGCGTCCAGGCCTCCTCGAGCTTCGGCCGCCAGCCGGGCGCCAGGAAGGTGTCCATGTCCATGGTGACGAAGACCTCGGTATCGTCGGGGATCAGGGCCATGGTGGCGTTCCTGCCATCGT
>DATFRE010000515.1:0-6086 GCA_035263545.1 Dongiaceae bacterium | reverse complement strand
GAGAAGTTCGGCGTCGGCCCGGACAAGGTGGTCGACGTCCAGGCCCTGGCCGGGGATTCCACGGACAATGTTCCCGGCGTGCCGGGCATTGGCGTCAAGACGGCGGCGGAGCTGATCACGACCTTCGGCGACCTCGAGACGCTGCTGAACCGGGCGGGGGAGATCAAGCAGCCGAAGCGTCGCGAGGCGCTGATCACAAATGCTTCGCTCGCCCGTATCAGCCGCGACCTCGTCCGTCTCAAGGACGATGTCCCGTTGCCGGCGCCGCTGGAGAGCTTCGCCAGGCGCGAGGTCAGAGCCGATGTGCTGCTGCCCTTCCTGACCCACAACCAGTTCCGCTCGACCCTCGCCCGTTGGGAACCGCGCCTGGCGCGGCCCGCTTCCGAGGCGATGAAGGCGACCGAGGCGGCGGCACCCCCTGCGGCGGCGCTGCAGACCCCGCCCGCGCCGACGGGAAGCACCGGCGCCCATGCCTATGTGCTGGTGCAGGAGCCCGCGGCGCTGGACGAATGGCTCGCCGGTGCCCGCAAGGGTGGCGCCGTCGCCTTCGATACCCATGCCGTCGAGGGCGAGCTCGTCGGCTTCTCCCTGGCGCTGGAGCCGGGCGTCGCCTGCTATGTGCCGGTGGGCCACAGGGGCGAGGGCGGCGACCTCCTAGGAGCGGCAGCGCCGGTCGCCGGCCAGGTCGCGCTTGCCGATGCGCTGGCGCGGCTGAAGCCGCTGCTGGAGGACGACAGCGTCCTGAAGATCGGCCAGAACATCAAGCAGGACATGAAGGTCATGGCCGGCTACGGCATCACGATCGCCGGCCATGACGACAGCATGCTGATCTCCTACGTCCTCGATGGGGGCGCCCATGGTCACGAGACCGGCGAGCTGTCGGAGATCCATCTCGGCCGCAAACCCATAAGCCTTGGCGAGGTCGCCGGGACGGGCAAGGCCCGGACCAGCTTCGACCGCGTGCCGCTGGACAAGGCCTGCAGCTACGCGGCGGAGGATGCGGATGTGATCCTCCAGCTCCATCGCAACCTGAAGCCGCGCCTCCTGGCGGAGAGTCTCCTCACGGTCTACGAAACCATCGACCGGCCCCTGATTCCGGTGATCGCCGAGATGGAGCGGGTTGGGGTCAAGGCCGATGCCGCGGAGCTGCGGCGGCTTTCCAATGATTTCGGCCAGCGCCTGGCGGAGCTCGAAGGCCAGATCCACAAGCTTGCCGGCCGGCCGTTCAATATCGGCTCGCCCAAGCAGCTGGGCGAGGTGCTGTTCGACGAGATGGGCCTCGGCGGCGGCAGGAAGGGCAAGACCGGCGCCTATGCCACCGGCGCCGATGTGCTGGAGGAGCTCGCGGCCCAGGGCCACGATCTCCCGGCCCGGGTGCTCGACTGGCGCCAGCTTTCCAAGCTCAAGAGCACCTATGCCGACGCCCTGGTGGAGGAGATCAGGCCGTCGACGGGCCGGGTTCATACCTCCTTCGATCTGGCCGTCGCCTCCACGGGCCGGATCTCCTCCAACGATCCGAATCTCCAGAACATCCCGGTCCGCACGGAGGAGGGGCGCAAGATCCGCCGGGCCTTCGTCGCCGAGCCGGGGCACAAGCTGCTCTCGGTCGACTATTCCCAGATCGAGCTCCGCCTGGCGGCCCATATGGCGGAGGTCGGTCCCCTGAAGCAGGCCTTCCAGGAGGGGAAGGACATCCATGCCATGACCGCGAGCCAGGTCTTTGGCATCCCGGTCGAAGGCATGGACCCCATGGTCCGGCGCCGGGCCAAGGCGATCAATTTCGGCATCATCTACGGCATCTCGGCCTTCGGCCTGGCGGCCCAGCTGGGCATCCCCCAGGCCGAGGCAAGGGCCTATATCGAGGCCTATTTCGAGCGCTACCCCGGCATTCGCGACTACATGAACCGGACCAAGGAGGCGGCGCGCAAGACCGGCTATGTGACGACGCTTTTCGGGCGGCGCTGCCATGTGCCGGGGATCCTCGACAAGAACCCCGCCAAGCGCAGCTTCATGGAGCGCGCCGCCATCAACGCTCCCATACAGGGTACCGCCGCCGACATCATCAAGCGGGCGATGATCCGCATCCCCGCCGCGCTCACCGATGCCAGGCTCAAGGCGCGCATGCTTCTCCAGGTGCATGACGAGCTCGTCTTCGAGGTGCCCCTCGCCGAGGTCGAGGCCACGGGCCAGGCGGTGCGCAAGGTGATGGAGGCCGCCGCCCTGCCGGCGCTAGACCTCTCCGTTCCGATCGTCGCCGATATCGGCGTGGGGGATAACTGGGCCGAAGCCCACTGAACCTTCTCGAGAGGAGAATGCCATGCATCGCAGCCGGCTGGGCGGATTCATCATCGACTGCAAGACGGAGGATCTGGAGGCCGCGGGGCGCTTCTGGGGAGCGGCTCTGGGGCTTTCGGTCAGGGCCTCGAACAAGCCCGCGGACAAGAACTACGTCGTCTTCGATACGGCGCCCAACGAGCTCGACATCGAGGTCCAGAAGGTGGACCACCCGAGCCGGGTGCATATCGACATCGAGACAGACGATATCGAGGCGGAGGTCAAGCGTCTGGAGGCCCTTGGCGCCAAGCGTGTCGAGAAGATCCGGAGCTGGTGGGTCCTCGAAGCCCCCACGGGCCAGCGCTTCTGCGTCGTCAACGTCAAGCGCTCGGAATTCGCCACCGAGGCGAATGTCTGGGAATAGAGGGCGTTCTCACGCCCGGCTCGGCGTGCTTCGCGGTAACGACAAGCCAGACGCGAAAGTCCCTCTATTCCCAGGGTTCCTTGGCCCTGACTGGCCCAGGGCTTGCGATTTTGGCTCGACAGCGCCCTAATTCGGCCATATTGCCTCAACAACTTCCGCCCAACCCGCTGGAGGGGAGGGGTAACCCATGCCGCCGACCATCGCGCTGGTCGATGACGACCGCAATATTCTGACCTCTGTCGCCATGACCCTGGAGACCGAGGGCTTCACTGTGCGCACCTATTCCGACGGCGCCGAGGCGCTGAAGGGGCTGACCGCGCAGCCGGTGGATCTGGCGATCCTCGACATCAAGATGCCGCGCATGGACGGTCTCGAGCTCCTCGATCGCCTGCGCAAGCAGGGAGATCTGCCGGTCATCTTCCTGACCTCCAAGGATGACGAGGTGGACGAGCTCATGGGCCTGCGCATGGGGGCCGACGACTACATCAAGAAGCCCTTCTCCCAGCGCCTGCTCATCGAGCGCATCCGCGCGCTTCTGCGGCGCCAGAGCCTGGGCAAGCGAGAGGCAGGCGCCGCGGGCCCTGCCAGCGAGGTCATCCAGCGTGGTGACCTCCTGCTCGATCCCGCGCGCCATCTCTGCAACTGGAAGAATCGCACCGTCGATCTCACGGTGACCGAGTTCCTGTTGCTGAAGGCGCTGGCCCACCGGCCCGGCCATGTCAAGAACCGCGACCAGCTGATGGATGCGGCCTATGGTGAGAACATCTATGTCGATGACCGGACCATCGACAGCCACATCAAGCGCCTGCGCAAGAAGTTCAAACAGGTCGATGTCGAGTTTAACGAGATCGAGACCCTCTACGGCGTCGGCTATCGCTACCGGGAGCGCTGAGCTGCGGCGGCGATCCGCATGACGGTGGCGGCCGATCGCACTCAGCTCGGCGGCCTGACGCGCGCGGATTCGATCGGCGGCCCTGGCGGGGCAGCCTCGGACGCCAAGCAGGTGGTGACAGGCGATGCCATCCTGGTCGACGAGCCTGCTGCACCGGCGGCGGAGGCGACATCGGCGCCGGCGCCGAGCCTGCCGCGCCGGCGCCCGCGCTCCTCCCTTACCCGGCGCATCCTGACGCTCAATCTCCTGGCGCTTGCGATTCCCGTCGCCGGTCTTCTCTATCTCGACCAGTACCGCAACAGCCTGGTGCAGCAGCAGCTCGACCTGATGGCCACCGAGGCCGAGCTCTTCTCCGGCGCGCTCGCCGCCAGCGGCGTCGTCACCGGCCCGGCGGGCGATGAGCGGCTGCTGCCGGAGACGACCCGCAGCACCGTGCGGCGCCTTGTCGATGTGTCGAAAACCCGGGCCCGCCTCTTCGATCAGGACGGCACGCTGATCGCCGACAGCTCGCGGCTCATCGGGCCGGGTGGGCAGGTGGAGATCGAGATGCTGCCACCGCCGGAGAACGATACGCTTTTCGTTTCCCTGGTGCGCCGGCTCTATGACAGCGTCGTCTCCCTCATTCCCCGGGGCAAGCCGTTGCCCCTCTATCAAGAGCGCGCCCAGCAGCGCGCGGCCGACTACCCCGAGGCTCTTCAGGCGCTCGATGGCGAGCCGGCCAGTGCGCTCAGGGTCGACCGCAATGGCAATCTCCTTCTCAGCGTCGCGGTGCCGGTGCAGCGCTATCGCCAGGTTCTCGGCACTCTCATGCTCTCGGTCGGCGGCGATTCCATCGATGCGGCGGTGCGCGATGTCCGCCTCAACATCCTGAAGGTCTTCGGCGTCGCCTTCGCCATCACGGTGCTGCTCTCGCTCTATCTCGCCGGCACCATCGCCCGGCCGCTGCATCGTCTGGCCGAGGCCGCTGACCGGGTCCGCCGCGGCCAGGGGCGGCAGACCGAGATCCCGGATTTCACCCGGCGCGGTGACGAGATCGGCGATCTCTCGGGTGCGCTCCGCGAGATGACCGAGGCGCTGTGGACCCGCATGGATGCCATCGAGCATTTCGCCGCCGATGTCGCCCATGAGATCAAGAACCCGCTTTCCTCGCTGCGCAGCGCCGTCGAGACCGTGGCTCGCATCGAGGATCCGGAGCGCCAGCGCCGGCTGATGGCGGTGATCCTCGACGATGTGCAGCGCCTCGACCGGCTCATCACCGACATCTCCGATGCGAGCCGGGTCGATGCCGAGATGTCGCGCATCGAGAAGGAGCCGGTTGATGTCGCGCGCATGCTGCGCACGCTCGCCGAGATCCACGAGGCGACGGCCAAGCCGGATGCACCGCGCCTCATCGTCGATGCGCCGGGCGGACGCGCTCTCGTGGTGGCGGCCAATGAGGGGCGCCTGGTCCAGGTGCTGCGCAATCTTCTGGCCAATGCCATGTCCTTCAGCCCGCCCGGAGGCACCATCACGCTCTTCGCCCGGCGCGAGGGCCGACGCATCCGCCTGGGCGTCGCAGATCAAGGCCCCGGCATTCCGCCGGACAAGCTGGAGGCGATCTTCGACCGCTTCTATACCGAGCGTCCGGTGGGCGAGAAGTTCGGAACCCATTCGGGCCTCGGCCTCAGCATCTCGCGGCAGATCGTCGAGGCTCATGGCGGGCGGCTCTTCGCGGAGAATCTGACCGAGCCCGACGGCCGGGTCCGCGGCGCGCGCTTCACCCTCCTGCTCCCGGCCGCATGAGTCTTCGCTGCGTCTTCGAGGCGACGCCATTTTCTCCCCGCCCCCCTTGCGGGGGCCGGTTAGGGTGGGGGGTCGGATCCGCGGATGCGGATCAAACGGGACTCTGTGCGACCGTCGCAACATCCATTGCGCCTGCGGCTACCCCCCACCTCGGCCCTTCCCCGCAAGGGGGGAGGGGGGAAGAAATTCGCGGTGTTTGCTGACGCCGCGCATCCATGACCGAAACCACGCCTGACCGCGTGCAGATCCACGCCAGCTGTGTCGCGCTTTCCGGCGTGGCGGTGCTGCTGCGCGGGGCGCCCGGCGCCGGCAAGTCGGATCTGGCGCTGAGACTCGTCGACCAGGGCGGGATGCTGGTGGCCGATGATCTGTGCGAGATCCGCCGCGAAGGCAGCCGGCTGCTTGCCGATCTGCCATCGGCCGTCGAGCCTCGATTCCGTGGCCGGATCGAGCTGCGCGGCATCGGGTTTCTCGCCTTGCCCTATGCCGGGGCGACGCCGCTCTCCCTTGTCGCTGATTTGTCATCTGTTGCCGGGGATGGAGATTGCCTCGGCGAGGCCGCTTATCTCGGCATCGCACTGCCTCTGGTCGTTCTCGATCCATTCCGTGCTTCTGCTGCGGCGAGATTGCGCCTACTGGCCAAGGTAGGGGCGGAGACTATAATGCGCGCTCCATGAGCCATGCTGCGACAACCGCGCCGGCCTCCAAGGCCGC
>DATFRE010000514.1:0-2415 GCA_035263545.1 Dongiaceae bacterium | reverse complement strand
GCCTTCGCCCAGGGTATAGAAGGCCAGACTGAAGACCAGGAAGACCGCGTTGCGGAAGGGCAGAGCGAAATAGGCCAGAAGGAACAACGGCAGGAAATAGAAGAGAAAGGCAATGGAGCTGAAAACCATGGGAAACCCTGGCGAATCGCTGCCGCGGGGGTACCATGGCATGGGGTGCGAGGCAAAGGAAAGCAGCGCCGTTCCTGCCCCGCGGCAGCCCTTCGCTTGCTTTCCCGGCGATCGGATGCGATGAACCGCAGCCGCCGGCGAAAGAGTCAGGGAACACGAGCTGAATGGCGACAGCAGAACCGCAGCCCGCGGGACAATTGCCGATGCGTCTTCTCGGCCTGATGGATCTTGCGGCGTCGAGCCATCGGACCGCCATCCTGGTTCTGACGATTGTCACCCTTCTCGCGGTTCTCCCCGGCTTCTTCGGGATTCCCCCTGTCGATCGCGACGAGGCCCTTTTCGCCCAGATCAGCAAGCAGATGGTCGAGACCGGCGACTATGTCGACATCCGCTTCCAGGACCAGGATTTCTACAAGAAGCCCGCGGGCATCAACTGGCTCCAGGCCGTTGCCGTCCAGGCCTCGGTGGCGCTTGGCATGCCGGCTTCGATGAACAGCATCTGGGTCTACCGCATCCCGTCTCTCCTGGGCGCGCTCGCGGCCACCCTCCTCGCCTATTGGGCGGCGCTTGCCTTCGTCGCGCGGCGGCCCGCCTTGCTTGCCGCCCTCATGCTCGCGGTCTCGCTCATGTTCGCCATCCAGGCGCGCCTCGCCCGCACCGACGAGGTGCTGCTGGCCGTCTTTATCGCGGCACTCGGCGCCATGGGCCGCATCTATCTCGCCGAGCGCGCCGCGCCGGGCAGTGCCCGGGGTGTGGCGCTTCCCGCGATCTTCTGGACGGCGATGGCCGCCGGCGTGCTGCTCAAGGGGCCCTTCATCCTGTTGTTCATGGGCCTGGTCGCCGCGACCCTCATCCTCGCCGACCGGTCCTTCCGGTGGATCTTGGCCTTGCGGCCTTTTCTCGGACTCCTCTGGCTGGTGCTGCTGCTTCTCCCCTGGGTCGGCGCCATCGTCAGCCGGACGGGGATGGGCTTCTTTGCCGGTTCCATCGGCCATGACATGCTGGGCAAGGTCGCGGAAGGACAGGAATCCCACGGCGCGCCGCCGGGCTATTACCTGATCCTCTTCATCGCCACCTTCTTCCCCGCTTCGATGCTCGCCGCCCTCGCCGCACCGAGCACCTATGCGCTGAGGCGCGAGGGCTGGGTCCGCTTCCTGCTGGCCTGGATCGTGCCGGCCTGGATTATCTTCGAGCTGGTGCCGACCAAGCTCCCCCATTACGTGCTGCCGCTCTATCCGGCGATCGCGATCCTGATCGCCGAAGCCGTGACGGCGGGAAAACTCTCGCGCAACCGCTGGCTGGTGCTCGGGACCATCGGCTGGTTCCTCATTCCCTTGCTGCTCTCGGCGGCGGCCATCGCCGGCGCGATCTACCTCACCGGCGATCCGGCGCTTCTCGCCTGGCCCTTTGCGCTGGCCGCGGTGTCGCTGGGCTTCCTCGCCTGGCGGCGCTACGGGACCGAGGGCGCAGAAGCGGCCCTCCTGCGCGCTTCGGCAGCGGCGATCCTGATGGGTGTCGCCGTATTCGGGGTCGCGCTGCCGGCGATGACGCCGCTTTTTCCCAGCCTCCTGATGGCCCGCGCGGTGGCCGAGGCGGGCTGTCCCGATCCCGCCATCGCCTCGATCGGCTATGACGAGCCCAGCCTGGTCTTCCTCCTGGGTACAAAGACCGAGCTCACCGATCCCTTCCATCTCGCCGACTTCCTGAAGCCCGGCGGCTGCCGCCTCGCCTTCGTGGACGCAAGCATGGAGCCCTTCCTCGCCAAGCAGGCCCAGAAGCAGGGCATCCGTTATCGGCGCGGCCCGGTGATCGAAGGCATCAATTTCAGCAAGGGCCACCGGATCTCGATGGTGATGCTGCGGCCGGAAGCGGCGCCGTAGCCGTCGCCAGGGCCGGAAGCGGCAAGCCGTACTCATAGTCCAGCCGAAAGGCGTCGTTGAGGCACCGGGCCTGAATGCTACTATTCCATGCCTATCATCGGTGATCGGGGAATGTCATCCAAGATGACGCAGGCAGCGCGTGACCATGCTCGTATCTGCCGAGGCTGCTGGGATCAGATGAGCGTGCCAGTTCCGATCCGTGGTCCGCTGGCCTTGCCGTTCCGTATTTTCGGCATCTCGCAGAGCAAGATGAACCCAAACATTTGCACGATCTGCGAGCGTGCCTTCCGCCACGTCAAGAAGCATCGGCACATATCGGCCAGCGCGACCATCCTGTTTGCCGACATCCGTGGCTATACCAACCTCTCCGAGCGGATCGGCACATCTGAGTTGAGCGACTTCGTCA
>DATFRE010000513.1:0-8796 GCA_035263545.1 Dongiaceae bacterium | reverse complement strand
GCGACCGAGGCTGATCGCCCATGAAGTTCGATTTCAGCTTTGCCCTCGAGATTCTCCCGGCCCTGCTTCGCGGCGCGGTGGTGACGGCGGAGGCGACCTTCGCCGGCATGGCCTTCGCCCTGATCGGCGGCCTGGTGCTGGCCCTCTGCCGGCGCTCGCGCCTGCCGGCCGTGGCGCGGCTTTCGGCGAGCTACATCCTCTTCATGCGCAACACACCGCTCCTGGTGCAGATCTATTTCCTGTTCTATGTCCTGCCCTTCTGGGGCATCACCTTCGGGGCGCTCACCACCGGCATCCTCGCTTTGGGCCTGAACTACAGCGCCTATATCGCCGAGGTCTATCGCGCCGGGATCGACGGCGTCGCCCAGGGCCAGTGGGAGGCGGCCCGCGCACTCGACTTTTCTCCGGTCCAGACCTGGATCCGGGTGATCCTCCCGCAGGCTCTGCCCCCCATGGTGCCGGTGCTCGGCAATTATCTCATCGGCATGTTCAAGGATTCGCCCCTCCTCGCCACCATCACCGTGCCGGAGATGTTCGGGGCCGCGGAGCATATCGCGGGAGAAACCTATCGCTACAACGAGCCCTATACCCTGGTCGGGCTGATCTTCCTCGTCCTCAGCTACCCCGCGGCCCTGGCCATCCGCCGGCTGGAGAGGCGCTATGGAAAGATCTAGCGCGATCCCGGCGGACCAGCCGCTGATCCGCTTCCACCAGGTGCGCAAGTCCTATGGCGAGCTCCGCGTGCTGGACGATCTCGACCTCGACATCGCCGCGGGCGAGAAGGTCGCCATCATCGGCCCCAGCGGCTCGGGCAAGACCACCATTCTGCGCCTGCTGATGACTTTGGAGCGCTACGAATCCGGCACCATCGAGGTTGGCGGCGAGCTGCTCGGCCTGCGCCGCCAGGGCGACCGGCTGGTACCCGACCGCGAGGCGCATCTGCGCCAGGTGCGCAAGCAGATCGGCATGGTCTTCCAGCACTTCAACCTGTTCCCGCATATGACCGCGCTGCAGAACGTCATCGAGGCGCCGATCCGCGTGCTGGGTCTGCCCCGGCGCGAGGCCGAGGCCCGGGCGCGTGAGCTCTTCGCCATGGTCGGGCTGCAGGAGAAGGCGGGCTCCTATCCGCGCCATCTCTCCGGCGGCCAGCAGCAGCGCGTGGCCATCGCACGCGCCCTTGCCATGCGGCCCCGCATCATGCTGTTCGACGAGGTGACCTCGGCTCTCGATCCCGAGCTGGTAGGCGAGGTGTTGCGAGTCATCCGCCAGCTCGCCAAGGAATCGGGAATGACGATGCTGATCGTAACCCACGAGATGTCATTCGCCCGCGATGTCTCGGACCGCGTCATCTTCATGGAGAAGGGACGGATCGTGGAGCAGGGTGAGCCGGGGGTGATCTTCCGCGAGCCACGGAGCGAGCGGACCCGGGCCTTTCTGAAGGCGGTGCTGGAGCGCTGATCATGGCCGAGCTTCATGATATCGAGGCGCTGCGGCGCACCGAGTTTCCTCTGGCCGAGGCCTGCGCCTATCTGAATCATGCCGGGACCGGGCCGCTGCCGCGCCGCCATATCCGCGCCGCGACGGGGTTCCTGGAGGCCTGCTGCAGCGGCAAGCCGCCGACAACTCTCGCCCAGTCGGAGCAACAGCTCGCGGCGCTCCGCGGGCGCGCCGGCCGGCTGATGGAGGCGGCGGCCGAGGAGATCGCGGTCCTTTCCCACACGACCCAGGCGCTGGCTCTCGTGCCGCTGGCGCTCGACTGGCGCGAGGGCGACGAGGTGATCACCTATGAGAAGGACTATCCCAGCGTCGTCCTTTCTCTCATGCGCCTTCGCAAGAAGGGTGTGCAGCTCCGCTTCCTGCCCGACCGCGGCGGGCGCTTCGAGCTCGATGATCTGCGCCAACTCATAACCCCGCGGACAAAGCTGATCAGCCTCAGCATGGTGAATTTTGTGACCGGCTTCCGCGCGCCGATCGAGGAGATCGGCCGGCTCTGCCGGGAGCGCGGCATCTGGCTCGTCGTCGATGCGGTCCAGGCGCTAGGCGCCATCCGCGTGCAGGCCCGCGAGCTGGGGGCCGATATCCTGGCCGCCCATGGCTACAAGCATCTCCTCAGCGGCTACGGTGTCGCTATCTGCTACTGCTCGCCCAGGGCTCGCGAGGCGCTCGACATCACCGTGCCCGGCTGGCAGGGCACGCTGGCCAATGCCGACGCCTCGGCCATGCTCGATCACGAGCGCGTCGTCTTCACCGGCGATGCGCGCCGCTTCGAGCCGGCGGTGCCGAATTTCGCCGGACTTTTCGGGGCGAATGAGAGCCTGCAGCTTCTTCTCGATGTCGGGCCGGGGGCGATCGAGCGGCGCATCTTTGCTCTGCTCGACGATCTGGCGCCGGAGCTGGAGGGGCGGGGCTATCGGGTGGTGAGCTCGTGCCGGGCGGCGGAGCGCTCCAGCCTGCTCACCTTCGCCTGTCCGCCCGGAATCGACAGCGCCGCGCTCGCCCGCGAGCTGGATCGGCGGGCCGTCCATTGCTCGCGGCGAGAGGGGTTGATCCGGGTGTCGCCCCACTTCTACAACAGCTCTGCCGATATCCAGCGGCTTCTGGACTGCCTGCCTGCCGCCGGCGGGCGAGGCTGAGACGAGGGAGAAGCTCATGGCCGGACCGTTTCTCGATCGCGACCGCGCCTCGCGGCTGATGGCAGCATCCGGGCTCGATGCGCTGGTGATCAGCGAGCCCGAGATCTTCACCTATGCCACGGGTGTCAGCCCCGGCGTGCCGGCGCTGTTCCGGCGCGCCGGCGCCGCCTTCGCCCTGATTCCCGCCGACCCGGCCTTGCCGGCGGCGGCGGTGATCGGCGATCTCTATCGCGACAATTTCCTCGCCCGCTCGCCTATCCAGGATGTCACCACCCATCCGATTTGGATCGAGACGGTGGATGTGACGGGCCTGCTTGCCGGCCCCGGGAGCAACCGGCCAATCGAGGAGCTGGTGCGCGAGGCCTGGTCCGCCAGCGGCCGCCCCGCCGATTTCGCCCGGCCCGCCACCTTCGATCTCCAGGCCTCCCTCAAGGCGCTGAAGGGCCTTCTTGCCGGCCGCGGCCTCGCCGCCGCGCGGCTCGGCTTCGACCTCGATTTCGTCCCGGCCAATGACCTGGCCGCGATCCGCGTGGCCTTGCCCGCGGCCAAGATCGCCGACGGCTCGCCGGTGCTGGCGCGTCTGCTGATGGTCAAGGCGCCGGGAGAGATCGAGCGTCTTCGCCTGGGGGCCGCGCTCGCAGAGGCCGGGATCGCCGCCGCCATGGGCCAGGTGGTGCCGGGCCAGGGGCCGGAAGATCTCAGGGCGCTGTTCCGCGAGGGCGTCAGGCAGGAAGCCCAGCGCCGCGCCGTGCCGCAGCCCGGCCAGACCTGGGAATACATCGCCGTCGGCCCGGATCCCTGGTCGCCAGCCGGCCGCACCGAGCCGGGTGCTGCCATCAAGATCGATGTCGGCTGCGTCATCGACGGCTATTCCTCCGACAGCTCGCGCAACTTCGTGGTCGGCACGCCCAGCGCCCATCAGCGCCGCGTGCATGAGGCGATCGAGGCGGCCTTCGCCGCGGGGCTCGCGGAGATGAAGCCCGGTAACCCGATCGCCGCCATCCATCACGCGGCGACGGCGGAGATGCATCACCAGGGCTTCCAGGGCTATAGCCGCGGGCATTTCGGCCATGGCATCGGCTATTCGATCTTCTCGGAGCAATGGCCCTTCATCGCCGCCGATGCCGATGTTCCGCTCGAGCCGAATACGGTGCTGGCCTTCGAGATCCCGTTCTACTTGAACGGCGTCGGCGCCTTCAATCTGGAGGACCAGATCCTGGTCACCGCCACGGGCCACGAATCCATGAACCGTCTGCCCCGCGGGTTGGTGCAGGTCGGTTAGGTTGACATCTCCTCTCCCGCTTCAAAGCGCGGGAGAGGGAATAGGCGACGCGATCTGCTTCTGCAGGGAATATGCAGGGCGGATGCGCCAAAATGCACCGCCATGCCTCTCCAGCCGCGAGCGGCCTTCCGCACCAGAAGTCCATCTACGAGAGCTCATCATTAGAGGGTATACGCTGAAGGCGTATCGGTCACACGGATTATGCGGCACTCGCGGTCGGTCAGTCCCAGCGGTAGATACCATAGGGCGCACCGGGCGTGCCGTTGAGCCGGATCACGGCCGTGCGCATGACGCGAAGCCCGTCGGGCCCTTGGAGCATGGCGCGGAGGGTGAAGGCATGGCCGACCATGACCCCGCCGGTGCGGGCGGCATCGGTCGCGGGCTGGGTCGGCGTCGTCGTGGGGCCGCTCAGCCCGTTGAGGGCGGACATCACATCGCGCGGCGCGAAGGCGGGATCGACCCAGGGGGTCTGGGAGTAGATGGTGAGCGACGGCGCCAGGCGCTGATAGAGGGCCGGGGTCATCCCCATGACGAGCTGCAGCTCCTCCACCGATTGGAAGGGGGCGTTGCGCGGGCCGTAGAGGAGGCCGGCGCTTTGATACTCGGGGGCCTTGGCCCCGTTGAGCCGCTTGCCGGGGCCGTTCTCGCGCCAGTCCAGGATCTTGTCGAGAAGGGCCGGCACGGCTCTGTTGTCGACGCCGGCCGCGATCAGCAGCTGGCGCAGCAGATCGGCGTCGGCCATGTTGAGGTCGATCTTGCCGGATTCGTCCTGGGCGGTCATGGCGACGTGATAGCCGGCGAACTCGATTGTGAAGGGGGTCGCATCCACCGGCGGGCGGTCTTCCGTCTCCTGTGACAGCAGGTGCAGGATCGTCAGGTTGATCGCCGCATCGGCCACCGCGTCGAGCTCGGCGATGCCGCGATGGGTGGCGGAAAGCCGTCTTTCCGTGCGTCCCGTGGCGAGGATGCTGGTGGCGATCGCGGCCAGGATCAGCATCGCCCAGAGCACCGTGATCAGGGCGAAGCCGCGGGGCCCGGCTTGTCTTTCGGCGCCGGTCATTGGATCCGCCGGCAATCGCCGGTGACGGGATCGTAGAGGCAGCCCGTGGTGAGACCCGCCATCGGCCGGACGAGGAGCTCGGGCCAGGCCGGCAATGTGGGATCGTCCCGCTCCAGCCGGATGCGCACGAGGTTGGGCAGCTGGCTGCGGCCGAACCATCGCGGCTGCCAGAACGCTGGCCCGCCGTTCTCGGCCGCGCCGAAATAGTCGAAATGAATGGTCTGCACCCGATCGAGCAGCTTGAAGCGGTCCTCGCTCAGCTCCTTGCCACTCTCCGCCGCCGGCAGGTCGAGCCGCCAGGCCATGAACAGCGATTGGGAATTCCCGTCGGGCAGCAGGAAGAAGCGCATCCGGGCCGTGATGCCGGGCGCGATGGCCTGGGGCAGCGGCGCCAGGAGGGCCAGCGCATCGGCCTCGCCGTCGAAGGCGAGCACCCGATCGTTGGCGCCGGCCGTGGCGAAGGCGGGATCGGCTCGCGTGATCGTCCGGCCGAGGAGGCTTTCCACCGCCCAGAGATCCGTGGCCTGCGCCACATCGTCATGGGTCCGGGTCCAGGCCCTGACTGCGAGCCCCAGCCCGCCGAAGACGAGTGTCGTCAGCAGCCCCACCAGCGCCAGGGCCACGAGCAGCTCAATGAGGGTGAAGCCGGGCTCGCCGCGGCGCCGGGGCAGTGGCGGCCGTCTCACGAGCCGCCCGGCGGAAGAAGGGCGAGGCGGACCGTCTCGAGCCGCACCTCGCGCGGCTGCCACCCCTCATGCCAGCCGACGGTGATCACGACGTCATGCGCCGCGAGGCCGCTCGCCGCGGCGGCATAGGGGGTGATGGCGATGCACCAGGCGAAGCCGTCCGCGCTCTTGCCGTCGATCTGGCGGTCGGCCACCGGGATGTCCTGGCCGACCCGCGCCAGCTCCGACTGGGCGACGAGCAGAGCGTGCTGCACATTGTGGTCGTGGTCGAGGCGCGTGAGCCCGCCCGAGAGGATTCCCAGGGAAACGGCGAAGGCGATCGCGACGATGGCGAGGGCCACCAGCACCTCGACCAGAGTGAAGCCGCTCTCCGGTGCCATGGTGTTCCTTCGACGCTCAGTCATGGCGCGTCACCCGCCCGGTCAGCCATTCGACGGTGACCCAGGCCGAGAGTTCCTCATGCTCGAGACGGATCGACCCGCCGCTGGTGGTGCCATCGGCATAGAAGCGGATCCGGGCCGAGGGATCGTCGGGGAGGATATTGGCGGTGGTGAAGGCGATGCCGGTCACCACCGGGGGCAGCTTGTGGGGATTGGGGGTGCTCGAGGTCCGGTAGAGCCGCTCTCCGGGATCGAGCAGGAACTCGGTCGTGATCTGCCGGCGGATCGCGAGCTCATGCAGCCCCCGCAGGGTGGCGGCCAGCTCGTCCGCTGTGCTGCGCAGCCGCACGCCCGGCAGGCCGGTGAAGATGGTCGGCACGGCGACGATCATCACCGCGGCGAGAATGCCGAGGACGACGAGAAGCTCGACCAGGGAGAAGCCCGGAGTCGTGGCGGAGGACGGGCGCGTCCTTATCATGCCACCGTCATACACCCCGGCGGGGCGTATCGCATCTCCTCAAGCCGCCGGAGCATGTCCCGCAGGAGGGACATGCTCCGGCATTGCCGTTCACTTGCAGCTGGGTGTGCCCGGCACCTTCGAATAGAGACAGGAGCCCCCATTGGCGGGCACGGTGCTGTTGTCGAGCAGAAGGGTTGCAAGCCAATTGAAGTTCTTATCGATCGTTTGGCCGGCGAAGGTCGTGGGAGTCGGGCGGTGGAACGCGCCGTTGCCGTCGGCCGAGAAGCCCTGCGGCAGGGTGAAGGAGAAGCCGTAGGCGCCGGAATCGGGGAAGTCGACATCCTTCACCGCCCACTGGCCGCAGGCCTTGTCGCACTGGGTCTTGAACGGGTCCTTCGCATCGAGTGTGAGCGCGCAGCCGCAGGTCGTGCCTGTCGCCTTGCAGAACTTCTCGGGCTTGCACAGGCCGGGGTTCACCGCGGTCTTTGACACGGGAAGCAGGTCCGTCTGGTTCGTCATGTCGATCGTGATCGTCAGGATGCCACAGCCATCTCCGGGCTTGGCGCCGCCAGCGGGCGTGCAGTCGTGTTTCGGATCGGTGTAGGTCTTGGTCCAGGCCGAGGGCCAGGCGATGGGGGTGAAATTCGACACCGGCAAGACCGCGAGGGCCGCCTGAGCCGCCTGAACGCTCCCCAAGTTGAAGCCCGGGCCGACATAGATCTGGTAGGTCTGCCGGGTGCTGGTCTTCGCGAAGAGGAAGAACATGTAATAGGTACACGTCGTCGGGCTGGTGTTACCCTGGAACTCGTTGACGCTGCGCGGCTGACAGGGGCCCTTAGGCGCGTTGGAACACTCGATATAGGGCGCGGGGGACAAAGCCTCATTCACCTGCGTTACTCGCTTGACGCTGGTGTCGAGATAATAGACGCCGTGATTGACCGTCAGCGAGCTGCGCTGGTAAGTCGACTGCCCGCCCATCCGCACGAAGGGAAAGCGGCAGGCGTCCTGGTTCGGGTTGGTCGCGCAGCTCTTGCTGGAGTAGGTCGACTGCTCCGCGTCCGTCAGCAGCTGGCGAAAGAGCGGCACGCCGTAGCAGGCCGGATTGGAGCATTCCTGCGACCAGGTTCCGCCGCGGCCGAACATGAGGTTGGGGAAGCGCCCGCTTCCGGCAGGGTCTTCCTTTGTATCCTTGAACGATCCGCAGGCCCCTGGCCCAGTAGCTCCGACCGCGCATCCGGGATAAACGACCGTTGTCACATAATCATAGGGGCTGGTCTTTGCGGTCGTGGGCGTGGTCGTCGTCTGCAGCGGGCAGGCCTTGTCCGGGGTGACCTCGATATTCGACAGGCATTCCGCCGTCTCGATCGGCGCGTTGAAGTAGTCCGCCGGGTTGACCGAGATCGTGCCAACCCCGGGCAGAGGCGGCGGTGGCTGCACGATCGGGGGTGTGTATTTGTTCGTCAGCCCCGTGAGGGTGCCGTCGTCGTCGTTGAGCTCGGTCTGCCGGTCGATATCCGTGAAGCTGGTGAAGTAGATGGGATAAGTAGCATCGCCGGCGGTCTTGCAGAACTCCGCCTCCTTCACCGTCGAGTTCTCGAAATAACTGCCCGGCGCGAAGGGAGCGTCGATGACGTAGTGTCGGATATCGACATTGTCGAAGAACAGATTGTTCGAGTGGAAGGAGGGCGGATAGTAGAAGCCGTTCGGCTGCTTCCAGCCGATGGCCGCGTTGGGCAGGTAACAGGCGAAGTCCGGAGTCTTGGGGGTCGCATTCTTGCGGAACCCCGGGGTCTTTGCATACATGCAGAAATTGCAAGGCGACTGGCTGATATCGAGGTAGATGTTGGATTCCTCGTAGGCCGGGCCGTCATAGATGCTGAACATCCGCTGGCCGGTGCCGAAATTGCTGAGGGGATAGCTGACGCCATTGTCCTTGGACATGCAGGCTTGGATCGGCGGGGTTCCGTTCTCGCAATTGGGTGAGCCTGCGGCGAGGTTCATGAAGGGGCCGGAATCCTGGGCAGAGGGATTGGCCGTCGTGTCGTCCTTTTTCACCGCCTGGTTCTGGGTGTGTCCGATGAGGACGCTGGTGCGCATCACGGCCCAGTCGCCGTCGATGGCCGAGGCACGCGCGTAGTCGCCGCTGGTGATGAAGCTGATGCCGCCGTCCTGGACATCGGTCATCACGAGATTGTCGACCAGATACCATTGTGGCCGCAGCCAGATGGCGGAGAAGTTCGTCTCCGCCCAGTGGAAGGAGGAGGTGAAGTGGTCGAGCACCGTGACCGTGCAACG
>DATFRE010000512.1:0-2403 GCA_035263545.1 Dongiaceae bacterium | reverse complement strand
CCGATATGCTGATGGAGCTGAACTATGGCGTCCTCGGCCCGGTCGGCGAGCTGACCAAGGCCCTGGCGCTGGTCCAGGAGGCGGCGCCCGATGCCGCCCTGCTGGACGTCAGCCTGCACGGCGTCGCCAGCTTTCCCTTAGCCGAGGCCTTGCAGGCCAAGGGCGTCCCCTTCGCCTTCACGACCGGCTATGGGGAGAGCGATTTTCCGCCTGCCTTCCGTCAGATCCCCCGCCTCAGCAAGCCTTTCGATCTGCCCGAGCTTCGCCGTGTCATGGGCGGCCTGCTGCCGCGAGAGTGACCATTTCCAGCCACTCACCCGTCCTTAACGGGAACTTCATATAGCTCGTGCTGCGCTCGAAGCCGTTGGGTGCAAAGGCCCGACGGGGGATAGCCGAACGGCTCGACGAGGGGGGCAGCATGGCCTTGTGCTGGGTCAAGGTCGTCAGGAGCGACGGCGGTGGCATCGGGACGCCGGTCTATGTAGACGGCAACTACATCGACATCGCCGGCGCTGTCGGTACGCCCTTCAGGACCGAGACGGGCCTGAACACCTTCGAGACCATCGATGCCGGTTTCATCGTCACCTGGCAAAAGACCTCGGTGATCATCACCTCGCCCGGCAATGCCGGCAGCAATCCCGTTCTCGTGACCCTCAACCCCGTGCCACCCGCCCCCTCCGCATGAAGACCGGCTGGTCCCTCGCGGCGGTGCTTCTGCTGCTGGCGGCCTGCGCCTCGCCGGTGCGCACAAGCGAGCTCCCCCGCATCGACCAGAACGCGGGCTATCGCTATGCGGTGCTGGAGCAGAAGGCGCCGAAGACGATCGACAAGACGGTCGTGATCCTGACCTTCTCCGGCGGCGGTACGCGGGCCGCTGCGCTCGCCGACGGGGCGCTGCGCGCCCTCGCCGAGACGCCGGTCAAAGCGGGCGATGCGAGGCTCCCGCTGGCGAGCCAGATCGATCTCGTCTCCTCCGTTTCGGGAGGGAGCGTGACGGCGGCCTATTTCGCGCTTGGCGGCACTGATGGGCTCGGCGATCTGGAAACGCAGTTTCTCCACAGCGACGTGATGAGCACCCTCGTCTGGCGCACGCTGCTGGATCCGGCCCAGCTCGCCTATCCCCGCATCGACATCCTGGAGGGCTATCTCGACGAAAAGGTCTTCCATGGGAAGACCTATGCCGACCTGATCGCTGCCGAACAGCCGGGGCGGGGCCGCCGCCCCTTTGTGGTCCTGAATGCCGCGGATATGGCGAGCGGCAGCGTCTTCTCCTTCAACCAGGACCAGTTCGACCTCATCTGCGCCGATCTTGCCGAGCTCAAGATCGCCGACGCGGTCGCCGCCTCCGCCGCCTTCCCCGTCGCGCTCTCGGCGCTGACGATCCGCAACCGCGCGCCCTGCCCGGCCCAGCGCCAGGCCACCACCACCCCCGGCACGGGCTGGATCATGACGGAAAACGGCCCCGTGCCGCGTCGCCTGGCCAATGACCTCGGCGCCGATACGGCCCAAGGCGTCGGCTATCCCGCGGCACAGAACCTGGCTCGGTTCCGGCGCGGAACGGTGGCGCTCACCTATCTCAACCGCGAGGGGACCAAGACCTATGTCCAGCTCCTCGATGGCGGTATTGCGGACAATCTGGGTCTGACGTTACCGCTCACGCTGCTGACCTCGCCCAGCGAATCCCCGTCATTCCTGAATTGGGCCAATACGGGCAAGGCCGACAAGCTGCTGCTTCTGGTCGTCAATGCGCGCGGCCAGGCCGCCAACGACTTCGGCCAGAGCGCCCGGCCGCCGGGGATCTTCGATACCCTCCTGACGACCATCGGGACCCCGATCGATTCCACGAGCTATCAGCTTCTCGGCAAGATCGACCAGCTGGTGGACGGCCCCTTCAATCCGAAATCCCTGGTCATGGTCGATTTCGACTTCATCGCGGATCCCGGCTGCCGGGCCCATTTCCAGGGCATGGCGACGAGCTGGACCCTGCCCGGCGCCGAGGTCGACGAGCTGATCGCGCTTGGCAAGGCGATGGTCCTGCAATCCCCGGATTACAAGGCCATCGTGACGGCGCTCGGCGGCCGGGTGCCGGAGGCCAACCCGTCGGTCGAGCAGATCTGCGCCCCCTTCAAAGCAAAGCCGAGTTAGGGCAAGCCCGCGGCTTTGCCTTCCGGGCGCTCGCAGCCTATATATCGCCCCGATCATGCATCGTTTCGCCAATCCCGGCCGCTTCATGCGCTTCGGCGCGGCCTTGCTGCCCTGGACGACGGCGGGCGCCATCCTGTGCCTCGCCATCGGCCTCGTCTGGGGCTTCGTCTTCGCGCCGCCGGACTATCAGCAGGGAGAGGCGGTCCGGATCATCTACATCCATGTGCCCGCGGCCTGGATGGCGATGTTCATCTACAC
>DATFRE010000511.1:0-7689 GCA_035263545.1 Dongiaceae bacterium | reverse complement strand
GCCCGGCTCGAGGCGCTGCATCTGCAGACTGCGGTCGGTTCGATCACGCGTTCCCTCGGCTGGAAGGCGCTGGCTCCCGGAATCGAGCCGCAGGCGATCGAGGGCCTCGCCAACCAGCCTTATGCCGCCGCCAATCTGCTCGTCGAATGCGTGCTCAAGAACACCCATATCCCGATCATGTTCTGGCGCAGCGTCGGCAGCTCCCAGAACGCATTCGTGGTGGAGAGCTTCATCGACGAGCTCGCTCATGCCGCCGGCGAGGATCCCTACAAGTTGCGGCGCCGGCTGCTGATGGCGAGCCATTCCGACTACGTGAAAGTGCTGGACGTCGCCGCGGAGAAGGCCGGCTGGGGCAGCCCGCTTCCCACGGGGAAGGGGCGCGGCATCGCCATCCATGAAGCCTTCGGCACCATCGTGAGCCAGGTGGCCGAGGTCGCGATCGACAAGGGCCAGGTCCGGGTCGAGCGGGTGGTGGTCGCGGTCGATTGCGGCCATGTCATCAATCCGCGGCTGGTGCAGATGCAGATGGAGAGCGGGGTGATCTACGGCCTCACCGCAGCGCTGGGCGATGCGATCACCATCAAGGACGGCGCCGTCGAGCAGACGAATTTCGACAGCTATCCGATGCTGAGGATGGCGGACGCGCCCCGCATCGAGACCTATATCGCGCTCTCCGGCGGCAAGCGCTGGGGCGGCATCGGCGAACCAGGCACCCCGCCCATCGCACCCGCGGTCTGCAATGCCATCTTCGCCATCACGGGAAAGCGCATCCGGGCACTGCCCATCTCGGATACCGATCTGACTGGCCGGACCTGACGCGCGCCAAGATCATCAAAAGCTCGTGAGGCTCTTCGCCTGGTCGAGGTAGCCGGTCGCGGCGACGCAGGGATGACCAGGATTCGTCTCCTGGGTGATAGCCGGCCTGCGGCGCTCCCTTCCTACTGAACGCCTGCCTCGCGCTGGGGCGCTCTCACGACGCCCGTAGAGGCCGACATCGCGCGCCACGGCGCATCAAACGGGGAGCGACACATGCGCAAGCTTCTGCTCGGGCTGGTCTCTGCGGCGGCGCTGATGACGGCGGCTGAGGCCGCCGACATCAAGGTCATCAATGCGGATGCCTGGTTTCCCGAAGGGCCCATCTGGTATCAGGGCAAGCTCTATTACGTCGAATACGGTCGCAACACCATCGACAGCTGGGACGGCACGAAGAACACCATCTTCTGGAAGCAGGATGGCTGCGGGCCCTCGGCCGTGGTGGTGACGCCGAAGGGCGAGTTCCTCACCACCTGCTACGATTCCGGCACCATCGGCCATGTCTCCGCCGACGGCAAGACGCTGACGCCTTACAGCAAGGACAAGGACGGCAATGGCTTCGTCGGCCCGAACGACCTGGCGGTCGACAAGAAGGGCGGCGTCTATTTCACCGGATCGGGCCATGAAGGGCCGGTGATCGATGCCGCGGTCTATTACATCGGAACCGACGGCACGGTCACCAAGGCGGCCGACGACCTGCACAACGCCAATGGCCTCGCCCTCACCAATGACGGCAAGATCCTCTATGTGATCGAGACGGAGGAGAACCGCCTGCTGGCCTTCGACGTGCATGACGACGGCTCGCTCACGGGCCGGCGCGTGTTCCTGAACCTGAACGACATGTTCCCGAATGCACCGCATATCTGGCCCGACGGCATGAAGATCGACGCCAAGGGCGAGATCTATATCGGCCAGAGCCCGCGCTCCCTCGATGCGCCAGGCAAGATCATCGTTGTCGACAGCCAGGGCAAGCTGCTGCGCACCATCGCGGTCCCCTCGGTCTCCATGCCGAACCTCACCTTCGGCCCGGGAGAGAAGGTCATCTACGTCATGGCCCTCGACCAGATCGACAAGGCGCCCTGGCACGGCAAGGTCTATGAGGTGCCGAACCAATAGATCCCGGCTTTCGCCGGGATGACGGGCGAAAGACTACGGAAGGTCGAGCGCCGCCACCCTGCCGAGGGAATCCTTGATCTCCTCGGCGCTCATGCCCGAGGCGAGGAGCTCTCTCACCGCCGTCACCGCATGGGCGAATTTCTTCGGCGAGGTCGCGAAATTGGCGATGCGGTTGGTATAGGGCGCGGGATTGTGGTCAGCGAGGCCGCCCGCCTCGATGCCGACGACGCTGCAGACGCCCTGCGCCCGCATGACCAGCGGCGCGCCCGAGGTGCCGTGATCCGCCCCGCAGTCATTGCGCAAGCGCCCGTCCAGAGGATCGATCTTGCGCACCGTGCAGCCCCGCGCGATGAAGGGGGCCGCATTGGAGGCGAAGCTCACCGCATAGCCCTGGATCCAGAGGGGCTGGCCGAGCAGATCCTCCGGACGTCCACCATAAACGGCAAGCGGGGCGACATCGGCCGGCGCCGGCTTGTCCAGAACGGCGATGGCCCAGTCGCCCGAGTGGTAGTGACCCCCGGTGATGGGATCATGGGTATAGCTGCCCCGCGCCACGACGGTGGCCTCCGAAACGAAGGCCGCCTTGCCGCGGCTGAAGCCGAGAAGGAATGTGACGCGATCCTGCGGATTTCCATTGAGCGCCGGCACATGGGAGGCGGTCAGAATCTCGCGCCGGTCCAGCACCAGGGAGGCGGTGCCCATGAACCGCTCGCCGACGCTGAGCTGCCCCGTCGCCGAGACGCAGGGCTCCTTGGCGGGGTCGGCCTCCTCCGGATCGGGGAGGTCGGTGAACCAGGTGACTGGGATCATCGCGCTCGCGCCGGTTCGGACGCCGAGATTCATATAGCCGCCGGCACTAGCTGCCTGCGCAGAGAACAGCAGCGCCGCAGCGAGGGCCACGGCAAACACCGGCAGGAACCGGCGCCAGTCCGGCCGGCCAAGCGGCCTGACGAATGTCATTTGGGCAATCCCATCCACATCGGTTCGGAGGGGCGCGACGATACCATTTCTTAACCTTCGCCGCCCGGCGATTCTTGGTCCCCTGCAGCACCATTCTCAGTTCCCTGAACTCGACCGATATTTGTCTGCATGACCCTTCGATTCACGCAAGAACGCATAACTTCTGCCAGGGTCAGATAGGACGAAACCTCAGATGCGGTCCAGATTCCTCCCCACGGCGCCGGAGCTTTCCGGCGACAGAGGCAGACAGGAATTCCGCACCCAGAGGAGGGAACTCATGCGTGTTATGATCGATAGGCAACTTCGTCTCGCCGGCGCGATGGCCGTCATCGCGGCGGCCCTGATGCTCGCTCCCGCCGCCATGGCGGGGTCCGACCAGGGCGGCAGCAAAGACAAGGTGCCGGACAACGCCGCCTACACCAACTATTCCACGACGACGGATTCGACGGCGACTCCCTGCCTGACCTGCTATGGCGGCGCGGGCCTCGCTGGCACGCAGGACGAGACACCGGCATCCGTGCCGGCGACGCCGCGCTGCGATACCTGCGTCAAAGGCAGCTGATCCCGTCGACGTGACGTTCCTCTCCCGCTCATCGAAGCGGGAGAGGAAGAGGTCAGCGGACGAGTAGGCTGATCAGGCGGCCGCGGCCGTCTTGTCAGTAAGGGCATGCTCGAGGGCCTGATCGACGGTTTCGAGCCAGATGAACGCCAGGCCCTGACGCGCCTCCTCCGGGATGTCCTCATAGTCGCGCTTGTTGCGGGCGGGAAGCATCACCGTCTTGATGCCCGCATGCATGGCGGCCAGCACCTTTTCCTTGATGCCGCCCACCGGCAGCACGAGGCCGCGCAGGCTGATCTCGCCGGTCATGGCGATATCGGGGCGCACCGGCCGGCCCGTCAGCGCCGAAGACAGCGCCACGAACATGGTGACGCCCGCCGAGGGTCCGTCCTTGGGAATCGCACCCGCCGGGACATGGACGTGGATGTCGCTGTTCTCCAGCGCCGCGGCATCGATGCCGAGATCGCGCTGCTTGGCGCGCACGAGGCTGAGTGCTGCCTGGACGCTCTCCTTCATCACATCGCCGAGTTGGCCGGTGAGGGTAAAGCGGCCCTTGCCCGGCACGGCGGAGGCCTCGACGAAGAGGATGTCGCCGCCCACCGGCGTCCAGGCAAGTCCGGTCGCAACGCCCGGAATGGTCGTCCGCTGGGCGACCTCCGCCTCGAAGCGCTCGGCGCCGAGAATGCGGGGGATATCCGATGCATCGATACTGATGCTGGTGGCGGTGCCCTCGGCGATCCGCATGGCGGTGTTGCGCAGGACCGAGCCGATCTCGCGCTCGAGATTACGCACGCCGGCCTCGCGCGTGTAGTGGCGGATCACCTCGCGGATCGCGGCCTCGCTCATGAAGCACTGCTCCGGCGAGAGGCCGTTCTCCTTCAGCTGGCGCGGGATCAGATGGCGCTCAGCGATCCCTACCTTCTCGGATTCCGTATAGCCCGAGAGGCGGATCACCTCCATGCGGTCCAGCAGCGGGCTCGGGATGGTGTCCAGCATATTGGCGGTGCAGATGAAGACCACCCGCGAGAGGTCGAAATCGACCCCCAGGTAATTGTCGCGGAAGGTCCCGTTCTGCGCCGGGTCCAGCACCTCGAGCAGCGCCGATGACGGATCGCCCTGGATGCCGCGGCCGAGCTTGTCGATCTCGTCCAGCATCATGACGCAGTCCCTGGCGCCCGCCTTGCGGATCGCCTGGATGATGTTGCCGGGCATCGCGCCGATATAGGTGCGCCGGTGGCCGCGGATCTCCGCCTCGTCATGGACGCCGCCCAGGCTGACGCGGGTGAACTTGCGCTTCATGGTGCGCGCGATGCTCTGGCCGAGGGAGGTCTTGCCCACGCCGGGCGGGCCGACGAAGCAGAGGATCGGCGCATGGCCCGTCGGGTTCAGCTTGCGCACCGCGAGATATTCGAGGATGCGCTTCTTCACCTTCTCCAGGCCGAGATGGTCCTCGTCCAGGATCTTGCGCGCTTCGGCGATGTCGATCGGCTCGCCCTCCGCCACCGTCCAGGGCAGCTCCGCCAGCCATTCCAGATAGGTGCGCAGCATGGACTGCTCGGCCGCAGCCTCGGGCATGCGCTTCAGGCGCTTCAGCTCCTTCTCCGCCTGCGCCAGGACATCGGGGGGCATGCCGGCCTTGGCGATCTGCTCGGCGAGCTCGGTGGTGTCGGTGCCCTGCTCCTCGCCCTCGCCCAGCTCCTTCTGGATGGTGCGGAGCTGCTCGCGCAGGATGTGCTCGCGCTGACGGCCCTCGATGGTCTGGCGCGTGCGCTCGCCGATGTCGCGGGAAAGCCGCAGCACCTCCAGGCGATAGGAGACGAACCACAGCACCCGGTCGAGCCGGGCGACGAGTTCGACTGCCTCCAGCACCTGCTGCTTCTCGGCGGTCTTCAGATCCATGAAGGAGGCGAGCACGTCCGCGAGCGTTCCGGGCGCCGTGATGGCGGCGATGGATTCGCGCAGGCCCTCGGGCGCCTCGGGCAGCAGGCGGATCGCCTCCACCGCGCGCTCGCGCAGCTTCAGCATGCGCGCCTCGATCTCGGTGCCCGCGCCTGCGGCATCCGCCGGCTCGGCGATACGCTCGACGCGGGCGACCAGGAAGGGATAGCCCGGTATCAGCTCCAGGATGCGGAAGCGCTGCTCGCCCCGGCAGATCAGATGGCTGGGGCCGTCCGGCCGGGTGACATAGCGCAGCACATGGGCGACGGTGCCGATCTCATAAAGCCCCTCCTGCCCCGGCTCGTCGGCCGCGGGGTCGCGCTGCAGGATCGTGCCGATGGGACTCTGGGTCTTGACCGCATACTGAACCGCGGCGATGGAGCTCGGACGGCCGACCTCGAGCGGCAGCACGGTCGCCGGGAAGAGCACGGAATCGCGCAGTGGCAGCAGGGGGATCGTTCCCTCGGGCAGGTGGAGGACCGGCTCGGTGCCGATGGGACTGGAATCGGGCCGCGGACTCTCGACGGTCGGCGGGGCGCCGCTCCCGTCGCGCAGCTCGGCCGGGGTCTGGGGTGCATTCGTGTTCATCATCGAAAACTCTCCGATCAGGCGATCTTGCGCAGCACGAGACGCAGGCATCCGTCCACGAGCTGGCGCCGGGCGAACTCATAGCGGCCGGGGGCAAGCCGGATCTGGCGGCGGAAGCGTCCATGGGGAAGCTCCATCCGCCGGATCACGGCTGGACCCGGAATCTCCGGCAGGGCGCGCTCGCCCCGCACGACCAGAAGACCCGCCTCCACGCTCACCTCCACCGCGTCGGCCGCCACCCCCGGCAGCGCCACCTCGATCAGCACCTCGCGCTCGGTCTCGAAGACATCGGCCGGCGGCTCCCAGCTGAATTCGGCGGAATCCCCACCGAGGCCATAGAAGCGGCGATGCAAGGTCTCCGCCTGCGCCAGATGGCGGCAGGCCTCGGACCACATCCAAATGGTGAGCTCGTCTCCAGGCATGTGAGCGTCCTAAGCGGGTTCGGGTGGCGGCGGCGGGAAGAAGAGAAGCAGGCACTCTGCTCCAATGAAATGGGGAACATTCTGGCAATCCGCAAGTGCGGGGCTGGCTGGCGCAGGCTCTCTTGGGGCGAGAGAGAATAAGGAGGCGGCAACTGCCCTACTTCCGCCGCCGGACCGCCGCCTCCTCGATGACCTCGTAATGGCGGACGGTGGGATCGAAGCTGACAAGAGCCTCCATCGCTTCGGGCTCGACCACGGCGCGGTCCAGGTGCTCGCCGGCGAAGGCGCGGATGGCATCGAGGGAGGTCCAGCGGGTAAGCACCAGGAACTCGATCTCGTCGGGCCGGTCGTGGCGCAGGAGCGAGGCGCCGAGGAAGCCTTTGATCCCCTTCAGCGCCGGCAGGACCCGGAAGCGGAAATGCTCGGGATAGTCATCGGGCTGCGCCGGGGCCGCGCGGCCCCGCCAGGTTCTGACGATCATCGCTCCTCCCCTCGATGGGCCCTCGTCCCAGGAATCGATCATAACCCATCGCCGTCAAACCGCCCGGACCTGTTCGGAGGGGTGGATCACGCCATAGGGGTTGGTTATTTGTCTGACAAATGTAATATATTAGGATGTTACTTCGAGATGGCCGTGCCGCGTCCCCGGTGTATAATCCGGCTCCGTCGTCGCCGACGGCCGAAAAGAAAACGCGCTTGCAAGGGAGGAAGCCATATGAAGTGCACGTCCTATCTGCGTCTTTGCGCCGGTGCCGCGGTCGCCGCGGTCCTCGCGTTCAATGCCCCCGCCCGGGCCGCCGGTCCGGAGATCGTCGCCGGCCCGGCCGCTGATGCGACCTGCTACGTGCCCTGGGCCGCTGACACGAAGTTCTTCAAATATCCCGCGAAGCCTGGCCCCTATCGCATCGCACTGGCCAACGGCTTCATTGCCAATACCTGGCGCATCCAGATGATCAAGACCGCCAAGGCCTATGCCGCCCAGCCCGATGTCGCCGCCAAGCTGAAGGAGTTCAAGGTGGTCTCGACCGGCGAGGATGTCGCCGCCCAGATCGCGGCCATCAACAACTTCATCGATTCCGGCTATGACGCGATCGTCGTCAATGCTCAGAACCCGAAGGCCTTCGGCCCCGTCATCAAGCGGGCTAAGGCGGTGGGTGTCATCTTGGTGGCCTTCGACAACATTCTCGACACCGAGGACGCCATCAATGTCGACGTCGACCAGAAGGGCCTGGGCGTGCTCTGGGCCAACTGGCTGATCAAGCATATTCCGAATGGCGGCAAGGTCCTCGAGGT
>DATFRE010000510.1:0-5420 GCA_035263545.1 Dongiaceae bacterium | reverse complement strand
CGTGAACTTGACCGATGGGCTCGACGGGCTCGCGATCGGCCCGATCATCGTGGTCGCCGGCTGCTTCGTCCTCATCGCCTATCTCGCCGGCAATCTGGTCTTCGCGACATATCTGCAGATCAATTACATCCCCGGCTCCGGCGAGCTCGCGGTGCTCTGCGGGGCGCTGGTGGGTGCCGGCATGGGCTTCCTCTGGTTCAACGCGCCGCCGGCGATGGTTTTCATGGGCGATACGGGCTCGCTCGCCAGCGGCGGCGCGCTGGGTGCGATCAGCGTCATCGCCAAGCACGAGCTGGTGCTCGTCATCATCGGTGGGCTCTTCGTGCTGGAGACCGTCTCGGTCATCGTCCAGGTCACCTCCTTCAAGCTGACGGGCCGGCGCGTGTTCCGCATGGCCCCGCTCCATCATCATTTCGAGAAGAAGGGCTGGGCGGAGCCCACCATCGTCATCCGTTTCTGGATCATCGCGGCAATCCTGGCGCTTGCCGGCCTCGCCACCTTGAAGTTGCGGTGAGGGCGCGCGCCATGATCCGCATCCCGCATGACTCAGGCCGTCCCGTCGCCGTGCTCGGTCTCGGCAAGTCCGGGCTGATCGCCGCGCGCGCGATCGCCGCGAGCGGTGCGGAGGTCTGGGCCTGGGACGATGACGCGGCGAAGCGCAGCGCGATCGCGACCACTGATCTCTATGACTGCGACTGGACGAAGCCCTCGGCGCTGGTGCTGAGCCCCGGCATCGCCCACCGCTTCCCCAAGCCCCATCCTGTCGCGGCCAAAGCCGCGGCGGCCGGGTGTCCCATCATCGGCGAGGTCGAGCTGCTGTTCCGCGCTCAGCCCCGCGCCCGCTATGTCGGCATCACCGGCACCAACGGGAAGTCCACCACCACCGCCTTGATCGGCCATTTGCTGTCGCGCGCCGGACGGCGGATCGAGATCGGGGCCAATCTCGGCACGCCGGCGCTCGCCCTCGCGCCGCTCGAATCCGACGGGACCTACGTGCTCGAGATGTCCTCCTACCAGCTCGAGCTGGTGCCGACAGCGCGCTTCGACATCGGCGTGCTGTTGAACATCACCCCCGACCATCTCGACCGCCATGGCGGCATGGCCGGCTACGCCGCCGCCAAGGCGCGCATCTTCCAGCATCAGCGGGGCGAGGACTGGGCCGTCATCGGCATCGACGACGAGCCCTCGCGCGAGATCTATCGCGGCCTCGGGAGCCAGCATGTCGCGGCGCTGGCCATCGGCCGTGACGCGCCAGAGGCCATCACCGTGCAGGACGGCATCCTCAGCGACGAGGGCGGGCACCGGGTGATGGATCTCGCCCGTGCGCCGGCTCTGCCCGGCCCGCATAACTGGCAGAACGCGGCGGCCGCCTTCGCCGCCGCCCGGGCGCTTGGCGTGCCGGAGAGCGAGATCATCGCCGGCATTGCCACATATCCGGGCCTCGCCCATCGCCAGGAGCTGATCGCCGTCAAGGACGGCATCCGCTTCATCAACGACAGCAAGGCGACCAACGCCGATGCCACGGCCAAGGCGCTGGCCTGCTACCAGCCGATCTATTGGATCCTGGGTGGGCGGCCCAAGGAGACCGGGCTCGACGGGCTCGAGCCTTTCTATCCGCGCATTGCGCGCGCCTATCTGATCGGTGAGGCGGCGGCGGATTTCGGGCGCCGGCTCCAGGCCCATGGCGTCGCCGCCGAGCAATGCGGCACGCTCGACCGGGCCGTCACCGCCGCGGCGAAGGATGCCGCCGCCGAGCATCGGCCGGGCGCGGTGGTGCTGCTCTCGCCCGCCGCAGCCTCCTTCGATCAATTCGCCAATTTCGAGGAGCGGGGCAACCGCTTCCGCAACCTTGTTGAATCCCTGGGACTGGCGCGGAGGGGGGAATGAACAGCTTCTCCCGCACCGACCGCAGCGTGCTCGGCCTCTGGTGGTGGACCGTCGACCGCTGGACGCTGGCGGCGCTGGCCGCTCTCATCTTCATCGGCGCGCTGCTGGTTCTGGCGGCGAGCCCGGCGGTGGCGGTGCGGCTCAAGCTCGACAGCTTCTATCTCGTGCGCCACCACTTCGCCCTGCTGGGACCTGCGGTCGTGATCATGCTGGGGGTCTCCCTCTTCGGCCCGGTCGGCATCAGGCGCATCGCCATGGTCGGTCTCGTGATCGCGCTTGCGCTCACTGCCGTCACCCTCTTCGCCGGCCAAGAGATCAAGGGTGCCCGGCGCTGGGTCGATCTCGCCGGCCTCTCGCTCCAGCCCTCGGAGTTCCTGAAGCCCTGCTTCGCCGTCACCGCCGCCTGGCTCTTCGCCGAGCAGCATGGCCAGCGGCGCCTGCCGGGCAACATCATCTCGATCCTGCTCTATCTCGCGATCGTCGGCCTGCTCATGAGCCAGCCGGATTTCGGGATGACCTTCGTCGTCTCGGTCACCTGGTTCGCGCAGTTCGTGCTGGCGGGCCTGCCGCTGCTCTGGGTCGGCGCCTTCGTTCTGGTCGGCGCCGGCGGCGTGGTCAGCGCCTATTACCTCTTCCCCCATGTGGCGACCCGCATCGACCGCTTCCTCGATCCCGCCTCGGGCGACAGCTATCAGATCGACCGCGCGCTCGAGGCCTTCGTCAATGGCGGGATCTGGGGCCGTGGTCCTGGCGAAGGCACGGTGAAGCAGGTGCTGCCCGACGCCCATTCGGATTTCGTCTTCGCCGTCGCCGGCGAGGAGTTCGGCATGATCGCCTGCCTCCTCATCGTCGCTCTCTTCGCCTTCGTGGTGCTGCGCGGCTATGGCCGGCTGTTCAAGGAGACCAACCTGTTCGTCATGCTGGCGACCGCCGGGCTCATCACCGATTTCGGCCTGCAGGCGGTGATCAACATGGCGTCCAGCCTGCACCTCATGCCGACCAAGGGCATGACCCTTCCCTTCATCAGCTATGGCGGCTCCTCGCTGCTGGCGCTGGCACTCGCCATGGGCATGCTGCTGGCGCTCTCGCGCCGGCGCTTCGGACCGGGAGGCCTGTCGTGAACCCGTACGCTGCAGCCGCGGGGCCGATCCTTCTCGCCGCCGGGGGCACCGGCGGCCATATGTTCCCGGCGGAAGCGCTGGCGCGGGCGCTCATCGCCCGCGGACGGCAGGTGGTGCTCGTGACCGACCGCCGCGGCAAGGCCTTCGGCGATCGCCTGCCGGAAGTCGCCGTCCACCGCATCCACGCCGCGGGGCTCGCCGGCGCCAGCCCCCTCAGCCGGGCGGCGGGCATCGTGAGCCTCGCGCTCGGCTATCTCCAGGCGCATCGGCTCCTGGCCCGACTTCGCCCCGCTTTGGTGGTGGGCTTCGGCAGCTATGCTTCGGTGCCGACGGTCTGGGCGGCCCAGCACGCCGGCACTCCCACGCTCCTGCACGAACAGAATGCGGTGCTGGGCCGGGCCAACCGCCTGCTCGCCACCCGCGCGCGCGCCGTCGCCACCTCCTTCCCGGAGACGAGCGCCCTTGGCAAAGCGAGCCCGCGCCTCACCGGCAATCCGGTGCGCCCAGCCATTGCCGCGCTTGCCGAGCGCCCCTATCCCGCCAATGACCGTCCCTTCCGACTTCTGGTCCTGGGCGGCAGCCAGGGCGCCCGCGTCTTCTCGCGCCTGATCCCCGCAGCGCTCGCGGCGCTGGCACCTGAGCAGAGCCGGCATGTCGCGATCGCCCAGCAATGCCGGCCGGAGGATCTGGACCAGGCACGCAGGACCTATGAGGGCCTCGGCCTGGCGGCGGAGCTTGCCGCCTTCTTCACCGATGTCGCGGATCGCCTCGCGATCTCGCATCTCGTCATATCGCGCAGCGGCGCCTCGACGGTGGCCGAGCTCGCCGCGGCCGGCCGGCCGGCGATCCTCGTGCCCTATCCCCACGCCACCGATGATCACCAGACCGCCAATGCCGCCGCCTTCGCCGCGGCCGGCGGCGGATGGCTGATGCCCGAGGCGGAGACGACGCCCGAGAGCTTGGCCAAGCGCCTCGCCTCGCTCCTCGCTGCTCCCGACATTCTCGCCACGGCCGCGAAGGCGGCGCGCAGGTTCGGGGAGCGCGACGCCGCGCGCCAGCTCGCCGATCTCGCCGAAGAACTGGCCGGGCGGCCGAAGCAGGAGGCGGCATGAGAGCGCTTCCCCTGGAAATCGGCCTGCTGCATTTCATCGGCATCGGCGGCATCGGCATGAGCGGCATCGCCGAGATCCTGCACAACCTGGGCTACCAGGTGCAGGGCAGCGACCTTGCCGACAATTACAATGTGAAGCGCCTGCGCGATGCCGGCGTGCATGTTGCCATCGGCCACCGCCCGGAGAATCTGGGCGATGCCGCGGTGGTCGTCGTCTCCTCCGCCGTCAAGCCGGACAATGCCGAGCTCGCGGCTGCCCGCGCACGCCAGCTTCCCATCGTGCGCCGGGCCGAGATGCTGGGCGAGCTGATGCGCCTCAAATGGTCGGTCGCCGTCGGCGGGACCCACGGCAAGACCACCACCACCTCCCTCGTCGCGGCGCTGCTGGATGCGGCCGGCTTCGATCCGACGGTGATCAATGGCGGCATCATCAACAACTACGGCACCAACGCCCGGCTGGGCGCGGGCGACTGGATGGTGGTGGAGGCCGACGAATCCGACGGCACCTTCACCAAGTTGCCGGCCACCATCGCCGTGGTCACCAACATGGATGCCGAGCATCTCGACTTCTACGGCTCGGTCGATGCGATGAACAACGCCTATGAGCAGTTCGTCGAGAACATCCCCTTCTACGGCTTCGCCGTGCTCTGCCTCGATCATCCGGCGGTGCAGGCGATGATCGGGCGCATCAACGACCGGCGGATCGTCACCTATGGCTTCAGCCCCCAGGCCGATGTGCGCGCCCTCGGCCTCGCCATCGATCCGGCCGGCGCCAGCTATGACGTGCTGATCTCGGCGCGGACGGGGGCTGCGGAGCGCCAGATCACCGGCCTCAGGCTGCCGATGATGGGCCAGCACAATGTGCAGAACTCGCTGGCCGCGATCGCCGTGGCCCATGAGATGGGCGCGGATGACGACACCATCCGACGGGCGCTGGCAGGCTTCGGCGGCGTGAAGCGGCGCTTCACCCGCACCGGCGAGATCGACGGCATCACCGTGATCGACGATTACGGCCATCACCCGGTCGAGATCGCCGCGGTGTTGCGTGCCGCGCGCGCCGCCACCCGCGGCAAGGTGATCGCCGTGGTGCAGCCCCATCGCTACACGCGGCTCGCCAATCTCTTCGAGGAATTCTGCACCTGCTTCAACGATGCCGACCGCGTCATCGTCGCCGATGTCTATGCCGCGGGCGAGCCGCCCATCGAGGGCGTCGATCGCGACGCGCTGGTGGCGGGGCTGATCGGTCACGGCCATCGCAACGTCCAGGCGCTGGCGAGCCCGGCGGAGCTCGCCGAGATGGT
>DATFRE010000509.1:0-5633 GCA_035263545.1 Dongiaceae bacterium | reverse complement strand
CGCTGGCGAGATAGAGGAACTGGGCCGGCGGGAAGGCCATGTTGGGCACGTTCACCGCAAGGGCGGCATGGGTGAAGACCGTGCCGCCCACGACATTGAGGAAGTCGAGATAGCCCGAGGCCGCAAAGCGCCTGAGGATCTCGAGGCAGTCCTCCATGGAATTGCCGCCCTCGAGCAGATCGTCGCCTGTGATGCGGATGCCGAGGAGGAAATCGTCGCCCACCCGGGCTCGGGCCTTGGCTAGCATCTCCATATGGAAGCGCATGCGGTTGTCGAGGCTGCCGCCATACTGGTCGGTGCGGTGGTTGGTGAGCGGGCAGATGAACTGGTCGGTGATATGGCCGGTGAAGACGAACTCGCAGCCGTCGAGATCGCCCTCGCGGCAGCGCCGGGCCGCTTCGGCGAAATCCTCCTGGAACCGTTCGATGTCGAAATCCTCCATCTCCTTGGGAAAGGACCGGTGGGCCGGCTCGCGGATGGGGGAGGGGGCGATGGTGGGAAACCAGGATTCCGAATCCCAGCGCGCGCGCCGGCCCATATGGGTCAGCTGGCACATGAGCTTGGCCCCGTGCCGGTGGATGCGGGCCGCGAACTGCTTGAAGAAGGGGATGACGGAATCGTCGCCGACGGAGATCTGATTCCACATCGCCGCCGGGGAATCGATCGAGACGGAGGAGGAGCCGCCGAACATGGCGAGCCCGATCCCGCCCTTGGCCTTCTCCTCGTGGTAGAGCTGATAGCGCTCCTGCGGCTTGCCGTCCTTGCCATAGGCCGGCGCATGGCTCGAGCCCATGATCCGGTTGCGAAAGGTGACGTGCTTGATGGTGAGCGGCGTCAACAGCGCATCATAGGCGCCCATGCCAGCGGTTCCTCCCGAGAGCGAAAGGCCAATTATGCCGCCCCAACAGGGAGGGGAAAAGTGGCCCGCGCTTTGACGGGAGAGGGCCGGTGTGGTGCGGCGCTTTCGGCCGGCGGGAGGTCCAGCACCCGGTCTGACCGACACGTTGTCGGGCACACTATCCACCGCCTATTGGTTTATGCGATGGCGTCGGGGCCCGTGCTCGATTTCCGGGGCGAAATCTACCTATAACCCGCGCACCCTTGCCGCGTTGCTCAAGCCCCTGAGGCAGGCTTTCTACGCACAGGGATCTGGGAGCAGTCCGAGCATTGCGTTTGCCGATGTCTCGATATCCTGCATCAGGCTGTCCAGACGCGGCATCAACGATTGCATCAGCGGCCAGTCACTCGCTCCCGCCATCGCCTCGAGCTGAGTGCATGCCTCCACTACCTGATAGGCTCCTACGAGGCCCGCCGAGCCTTTGAGCCTATGGGCCGGGATCTTCATCTGCTCCGCGTCCCGGTCGGCGAAGGCGGCATGGATCGAGGTGATTTGGGATTGCGCATGGCGAACGAAGTCCTCGAGCACCTCACGAAGGAGTTCAGAGTCATTGCCCACGACCCTGCGCAAGATGTCCGGATCAATGCACGATTTCATCGCCATTTCCTGGACTATGCGGCTTCGGCGAATGCCTGGATCCGCTCCTCGGCGACTGCGTGGTCGATCGAGCGCACGCCGCTTCGCCCGATGCGCAACACCCCGTCGAGCATCCCGACCAGGCCATCATAGAACTGCGAAGCCATAGCCGGCTTGAGCTCCATGGCGAGAGCGATGCTTTCGAGCACACTGCCGATCGTTTCCGGCGCCGGGGTGCCACCTTGAACCCAAAGGCCGCGCTCGACACGGCTCTGGAGTACAGCCATCGCCTCTTCAGGCCACTGGGGATCGCGGAGTGCTTGCCCGACGATCTCGTCGACAAACGGCTTGAGTCGGGCGAGATGGTTGGGAGCCACCCGACGCACGACAGGGATCAGAAACTCAAGCCCCGCGGCCGCCAGACCAAGGGGGAACAGCTTCTCGATGACGTACTGATGTACGAAACGGAGCCGCGCGCGCTCCGTGGAAGCCCCGTCATTGGTATCGATCAACCGAGGAATGTAGGACTTGAGAGCCTGTCGCCGATAATCCGGCAATAGATCGTTCACGCTCCGTGCAAGCTCGGCAACGACTTCTGATACGCAGGCGGGCTGATCGCTGAGGTCGCCGTAGACCAGCCAGCTTACGACCGACATCAGACACGCACCGTCTTTTGGGTGTTCAGAAGCCCCAGCCGTTAAAGCAAAGGGCCAAATCGAATCTGCGCTTTCCATGTGGTCAGCCCCGAGAATTGTCCCAGTTGGGATCTTAGGGCTCATTTTTGCCACGGCCCGATTACACCATTGGGCGTAGTGCCATCGGCCATTAGGTAGATGGGCCACGATTGACGATGACGTGGCTAGTTGGGTGGCACGGCGGTGACGGCAGCCGTGCCAGTGGCGCCGCGAGGGGAGACTCGCCGCCTTGCTTGGCTCACAACTCAGCGCGGGCCTTCCCAAGGCGGCCGCGTATGCGGCCGCGTCAGGAGATGCGCTCAGGAACCGCCGAGGGAGTTCCAGAAGTCGATGTTCACATGGGTCGTCAGGATGTCATGACTGCCTTCCAGGCAGCTGCGCATGCTGTTGACCTGATGGGTCACATCGGCCTTCTCGACGCAGGCGCGGTGGATGTCCGCGGCGAGGAGGGCGCCGTCGTGATCGATCGGCAGGCCGCTATACTGGTCGAGGACCTGCTGGACGAGATGGCCGTCGGTGTCGCTGCGGTTGCGGCTGCCCTCCGGCAAGGCATTGAGCATGGCATTGGTCAGGCGGATCGCATCGGCATCGCGCCCGGCCTTGTCGAAGAAAACCGACGCCTTGTGCCGGTTGGCACCGGTGGCGAGCGCCAGCTCGTCCGAGGCCTGGGGGTTGGTGTCGCCAGCGGCCGCCGCGGGCAGGAGGGAGGCATCCTGGCCGATATCGATGGCGACCGCCGCGACGTCCATCCCGGCCAGCGCTCCCGGCGCTACCCGGGCGGTGATGGAGACGAAGCCCCGGTCATCGGTGAAGGAGAGATAGCGGGCCCCGTCGAGGCGGATCTGCTGCCCGTCATGGCCGGTGACCACCAGCGTCACCTGCGTGCCCGGGGCCAGATGATAGACGGTGCCGGGCTTGGGATCGGCGCGCTGCTGCTGCAGGCAGAAGGCGGAGAGATCGGCGCGACAGCCCTTCTCGGTGCAAATCATCGGCGTCGGCTTGAGGCTGGCCTGGAGGCCGAGAACCTGGGGTGCTGCCTGGGCAGTTCCTCCGGCCAGGCCGAAGCCGATTGCCAGGAAAGAAAATGCTGCAATATGAGTCCGTTGCCACATGATCTCAGTCCTTTCCGTTAGGTTCCGCCGGCGGCCTCGTCCCAGAACCGCCGGTTGAGGCGGGTCATGAGCTCGGCCTGGCGCATCTCAAGGCATACGCTGCTGGTGAGACCGGAGCCGGTGCTCTCGCATTCGGCGATGAGACCGGCGGCAGAATCGATGCCGGGCTGGCCGATGCCGCTCTCCTTCGCCTGCCGGGCGACCTCGCCCCATAGGGAGGCGACTGGCGAGGCAACTGTCGCTGCGCCGGGCCGATCCGACAGGCGGTTGATCACCAGCTCGATCAGCCGGGCCGTATCCGCCGCTTGGCCGGCGCGATCGAAGGTCTTGGAAGCAAGATCGCGCATCGGCCCCGTGGCGGTGGCGACCTCGTCGCCGCTTTGGGGATCGGGATCGCCGGCATAGGGGCGGGGAAGCACGGTGGTCCCGGGTCCGACCTCGACCGCAACGGATGTTGCTCCCAGTGCCGCGAGCCGGGCTTCAGGCAGGCTGACATTGAGCGTTGTGAAGCCCGAGCGCGTCCGGATGGTCAGGAGTTCCTCGCCTGCGAGCCGCAGCGTGCGGCCATCGGCGAGTTTGGCGATCAGGGTCAGGCGCCCGCCGGGCGCCAGACGGTACGCGCTGCCGCTACTGGGGGCGTAGCGGGCCTCCTGGAGGCAGAAGCTCGCCAGATAGGCGCTGCAAGAGCCCTCGGCGCAATGAAGCGGCGTCGGTAGCCCGTTGCTGGCGACGATGCCGAGGATCTGCGGCGCTGCCTGAGAAGCCCCGCCGGCCAGCAGCAGGGGCAAAGCGAGGAGGGCGCTTCGGAGATGCCGGTTCCACATGGCCTGATCAGCTCCCCCCGGTCCGGTCCCAGAAGTTGCGATTGGTGGCGGCCATCAGATCGGCATGGCGCATCTCCAGGCAGCCCTTGAGCGTGAAGCTCGATTTCGAGGCCACGGAGATCTCGCAGGCATTGTAGATGCTGCGGGCCTGGGCAATGCCGTCGGGGCTCAGCGCCTGGGCGGCCGGGGCCGTCATCAGCTGCGTCCAGACGGCATCGCGCCCCTGGGCGGTCTGCGGCTCGTCGGCGGGAAGCGCGTTGATCAGCAGGCTCGAGAGGCGCGCTGCATCTGCCGGTGCATTGCGCGTCTCGAAGGCATCCGAGGCAAGACGGCGCATCGTCCCGGTAGCGTAGGCGATTTCCTCGCGGGTCTGCGGATTGGGATCGCCCGCCTCCGGCACCGGGATCACCGAGGTCATCGGGGCCACTTCGACGGAGACCGAGACGGCGCCCAGAGCCTTCAGCTTCGCCTCCGGCAGGGAAATGCGGATGGAGGTGAAGCCGATCATGTTGTGCAGGCTGAGCAGCCCGTTTCCGGGCAGCCTTGTCTGGCGGCCATCGGCCAGCGTGGCGATGAGCGTCAGGCTGCCGCCCGGCGCGAGAGTGTATTCGCTGTCGGCCGAGGGCGCCGGCCGGGCCTGCTGCAGGCAGAAGCTGCTGAAATGGCCGGAGCAGACACCGTCCTGGCATTGCAGCGGGGTGGGCAGCCCGTTGCTGGCGACCAGGCCCAGGACCTGGGATGCCGCCTCGGCGCTGGGCGCGGCGAAGGCGGAGCTTGCAAGAACGGCGGCGGCGAGGATGTGGCGAAGCGCTGGCATCGGTCGGACACTCCCCTCAACTGGTGCGGGGTGTCCCGGCTCGGCTGCGGCAGACTGGTCACTTCGAAAGCGCCGCAGAGAGGCGCGACCGTCCCGCTTCAACTGTTCCTGGTGCCGGCGGATGACTCGGCACCGACATGAAAGCTTCTAGGGCAAAGCTTCTCACCCGGAAGGCTGAGCGGTCAACGGGCAAAGCCGGAAGCGAGTTCCGCCACCGTCACGAGATCGCGAGGTTGAGGGGTTCCGGCCTATGGCGCGGAAAGGGCAAGGCCTGTCGCGACCCGGCAAGTTGAGGGAGGGTCGGCTGCCGATAATTTGTACCAATCAGCAGATTTGCGGAGTTGCCATGACCACCGATACACCGCCCGATGCCGCCGTCCGGGCGCCCGCCGGCCGCCGCGCGCGCGGTGGCGCCGATGCGCGCCGCGCGACGCGTAGCCATCCGAAGCTGGTGCAGCTCCCCTACATCACCCGGCGCATTCCGCTGGTGACGGTGCTGGACGAAGAGGGGCTGAGCCTCATCGAGCGCAACGCCGACACGATCCTCGAGGAGGTCGGCATCGAGTTCCGCGACGATGCCGAGGCGCTGCAGATGTGGCGCGATGCCGGCGCGGATGTGAAGGGCACGCGGGTGCATTTCCCGCGCGGCCTGCCGCGCGCGCTCATCCAGAAGACGGCGCCCAGGGAATATGTCCAGCATGCGCGCAATCC
>DATFRE010000508.1:0-2928 GCA_035263545.1 Dongiaceae bacterium | reverse complement strand
CTGCCAGAAATTCATCGGGCGCTTGTCGGTGAAGGTGAAGCGCACGATGCCCTTGGCGGATTTGAAGCCGTATTTCCAGGGCGTCGCCAGGCGCAGCGGCGCGCCGTTCTGCTTCGGCACCGGCTTGCCATAGGCGCCCGTGACGAGGAAGGCGAGGTCGGTGGTGGCCTCAGCGATGGTGAGGCCTTCGACATAGGGCCAGGGATACCAGTTCGCCTGCTGGCCTTCCGCCACATCGGGATTCTCGAAGCTGGTCATCTGGACATATTTGGCGCTCGACAGCGGCTTGGCGAAGTCGACCAGCGCCTTCATGGCGAAGCCGACCAGCGCCTTCATGGCGAAGCCGCTCCAGGGGACCGTCATGGACCAGGCCTCGACGCAGCGATGCCGGTAGAGCCGCTCCTCGAGTGGCATCCTGGCCAAGAGATCGTCGATGCCGATGGTGATCGGCTTCTCCACCATGCCGTCGATAGTGACGGTCCAGGGCCGGATCGGCAGTGCCTGGGCGGCATCGGAGATGTCCTTGCTCGAGCCGACCTCGTAGTAGTTGTTGTAGCCGGTCACCAGATCCCGCGGCGTCAGCGCGCGATCGAGCTTGTAGGTCTCGTTGCGCTTGACGGGATAGAGCTTGGCCGAGGGATCAGCCTCTTCCGCCGCGGCGTTTCCCGACCCAGCGAAGATGCCGGCGCCCGCGAGCAGCACCGCGCCCGCCGCCAGCCCCTTCGAGAATTCGCGCCGGTTGACATAGACCGCCTCGGGTGTGGCCGCCGATTCCGGCAGCTCCCAGCCGCGCCTGCGCTTGATGTACATGTCTCCACCTCCTCACCACCGATCTTCCGGTGGCGCGTCATCGTGCATCGGGCCGGGCATGCCTTGCCCGTCTGGATTCCATGGCTGTCCATAGTTCGACGGAAGGCGGCGAAAGGTTACGTGCCCTGCAGCGGCAGCGCTTGCCTCGTCGCGGGCGACTTGCAGGCTTTGGCGCGCCGTAGAGGAGAAACAAAACGGGGCCCGGCGGGCCCCGTTCCTTCGAGAGAGATGGCCTCGGCTCAGCCGATGTTCTGCTGCGCGACCATGCAGTACAGCATCGGGATCGAGAGCATGGTGTTGACGCGCGAGGTCAGCATAGCCAGGCGCGCGGCCTGCTTCTTGGCGTCAGCCTCGGCCTGGACGATGCCGAGTGCCTTCTTCTGGTTCGGCCAGATGATGAACCAGACATTGAAGGCCATGATCAGCGCCAGCCACATGCCAATGCCGATGGTCGGCACCTGGAAGGTGAGGGCTGCACCGAGATAGCCGTTGGCGCCGGCGGTGAGCAAGCCGAAGAGCACAGTGGCCGCCGCCGCCCAGCGGAAGAAGAACAGGGCTACGGGCGCGATGACCTTGCCGATCGCCGGTTTCTGCTCGTCCGGAATCTTCGGCATGGACGGGATCTGGACGAAGTTGAAGTAGTAGAGGAGTCCAATCCAGAGGATGCCGAAGAAGACATGGATGTAGCGGACGAGGAAGGCCCAGAAGACGCGGTCACCCAGGAGTGTGAAATGGCCGCGGATCAGGAACACGATCACGGCCAGGATCAGGCCGAGACCAAGGGCATAGTGCAGGTTCTCGAGTGGATTCTTCATAGTCGTAACCCCCAAAACAGACTCGATGCCTCTATAATCATTCTAACGCAGCCGCTTATGCCTTCAACGCCCATATGCCCCTGATTCCCCAAGGGATATGTCCGAGACCGAGATCTCCTACTGCGCCCGGCTCCTGCGCCAGCAGGATCCGGACCGATACCTGACGGCGCTCTTCGCGCCCGCCGAGCGGCGCGAGGCGCTGTTCGCCCTCTATGCTTTCAACCTGGAATTGGCGCGGGCGCGGGAATCCGTGCGCGAGCCGATCATGGGCCGGATGCGCCTGCAATGGTGGCGCGACAGCCTGCCGGAGATCATGGCGGGACAGCCGCGGGCCCATGAGGTCGCCCGGCCTTTGGCTGCCGCCGTCGCGGCGCAAGGACTCGACCGCCTGCTGCTGGAGCGGCTGATCGACGCCCGGGAGCAGGATATGGAGCCGGACCCGCCAGCGGATCTGCCGGCTCTCCTCGACTATGCCCGCGGCACCTCTTCGACCCTCGTCGAACTGGCGTTGGAGGTCCTGGGGCGGCCCGACAGCGCAACCCGCGAAGCCGGCCGCGCTCTGGGCATCGCCTGGGCGCTGGTGGGCCTGCTGCGCGCGGTACCCTTCCACGCGGCCCAGCGGCGTCTCTACCTTCCGGCCGCGCTCATGGAAGAGGTGGGCTTGGGGCCCGGTCAGCTCTGCGAGCATGGCACCTCGCCGGAACTGCGCGAGGTCGTGCGCCGCCTGGCGGAGGAGGCCGAGCGCTGGCTCAAAGAGGCGCGGCAGCGCCGGAGCGCGGTCGCGCGCCAATATCAGCCGGCATTGCTGCCGGCGGTACTGGCGCGGGGGCATCTCAGCCGCCTCGCCGCGGCGGGCTACGACCCCTTCGATGCCCGGGTTCAGCAGCCGCCGCCGGGCCGCATCTGGAGCCTGGCATGGCGGCGTATCCTTGGGGGTTATTGACGGTGGTTCCATGCTGCGCTGCGGCGAAAACGGAAAGCACCCATCTCGATCGCGCATTGGTGGAGCCGCATCTCTCGACATACCTTGGAATGAGCGGATGTGAGGCGGGAGCAGTGCGTTGAGCGAGAACACCCTGGGGCGCCGGGCGAGCCTGGCGGATGGCACCGTCTTCGCCATCCTGGCCGCCATCAGCTTCTCTCATTTCCTCAATGACACGATCCAGTCGCTGCTGCCCGCGATCTATCCGCTGCTCAAGACTTCCTTCCGGCTCAACTTCGTCCAGATCGGCCTGATCACGCTCACCTTCCAGGTCACGGCCTCCATGCTGCAGCCGGTGGTGGGCTACTACACCGACCGTCA
>DATFRE010000507.1:0-2764 GCA_035263545.1 Dongiaceae bacterium | reverse complement strand
TCAGCGGGGTGGCGGCGGCCAGTGCCGGGATGAAGGCCTGGTTTGGGAGCGCCCAGGTGTATCGGATTGTCGTCGGGTCGAGAATTTCGACTTGCGGCGGCATCCCGTTGACCAGGAGGGCCGGCGGCAGGCCATCACGATTGAGCTTAGGATTGACCGCTATGTCCTCCCAGTAATAGCGAAAATCCTCCGTGGTGAAGGGGCTGCCATCGGACCAGCGCTGCCCCTTCCTCAGATGGAAGGTGAAGATCCGGCCCTCCTCGACCTGGAAGCTCGCCAGGATGTCGGGGACGAGGCGGTAGTTCTGGTCGAAGACGATCAGGCGCGAATAGGCGAAGGGGATCAGGCTGCGGGCATCGCTGCCCTGGCCGATCATCATGCGCAGCGTGCCGCCGGGCTTGCCGATCTCCTTGCCCTCGGCCTTCAGATCCACCACCTCGGGCTCGGCCGGCAGGCGCTCGGCCACCGGCGGCAGGCGCCCGGCCGTGACGTCGTCCCGAAGCCAGGGGGATTCCTGGTACAGCTCGGCCGTGCCCGCCGGCAGGGCAAAAAGCCCCAAGATCAGCAGCATGGCGAAGGACGTTGAAAGGCGGACGCGCCGCATGGCTCGGCATCTTACGACCGCCGCCTGCGGGCCGGAAGGACGCTCGCAAAATAGCCCAACAGATGGCGCGATTCTGGCCGTTGCCGGATGACGTCGCCGGATCAACGGGGCGGTCCCTTGTGCGGGCGCGGCCTTGTGCGGGCGCGCGGGCCTTCCCATAGTGCCGTCATGCCCATGGTACCGTCATGACTGAGGAGGCTACGATCGGGCTGCTGCTCGCCGGTGGGCGGGCGACGCGGATGGGCGGCGGCGATAAATGCCTGCGCCTTCTGGCCGGCCGGCCGCTCCTCGCCCATGTGATCGAGCGGCTCGGCCCGCAGGTGAGCCTTCTTCTTCTCAACGCCAATGGCGATTCGGCACGGTTCTCCGCCTACGGCCTGCCCGTGGCCGCGGACAGCCCGGCGGATTTCGCGGGTCCGCTCGCCGGCATCCTGGCGGGATTGGAATGGGCCCAGCGCGAGAGGCCCGATCATCCGCTGCTGCTCTCCGCACCCACGGATGCGCCCTTTCTGCCGCGCGATCTGGCAGCCCGGCTGCAGGCCGCGCGGCGGGCGGAGGGAGCGGACATCGCGATGGCGGCGAGCGGCGGGCGTACCCATCCGGTCGTGGGGCTCTGGCCCGTCGCGCTGGCGAAGGAGCTTCGCACGGCCCTGGTGGAGGAGGGGCTGCGCAAGGTCGATATCTGGACCGCCCGCTATCGCGTGGCGACGGTTGATTTTCTCGTGGGCGATTTCCCCGTCGGTGCGGTTGACCCCTTCTTCAACGCCAATCGGCCCGAGGATCTGGCCGAGGCCGAGCGCCTCGTCGCGCTGGCCCCTTAGATCGAATCTGCAAGACCCTTCTTCAGACGCTGCCAGGCCGCTTCGTCTCCGGGCAGTCCGAAGCGCAGCCAGCGGGGGCGGCGCGGGAAGCGGCGCGTCAGGATGCCGCGCCGCGCCAGCGCCCCATGAAGCGCCTCCGCATCGGCGCAGTCGGCGAGGCGGTAGAGCGCGGTTCCGCCGATAATGGTGAGCCCGGCTCCCGCCAGCAGCCGGTCCAGCTTTGCCGCCGCGGAGGTCAGCTGCGCCCGCGTCGCCTCGGCCCAGGCTCCGTTTTCCATGGCCTGCCGTCCGATCTCCAGCGCCGGACCGCTCACCCGCCAGGGGCCGAGATGAGCCTCCAGGGCCGCCGCAAGGCCCGGCTCCGCCAGGGCGTAACCCAAGCGCAGGCCCGCAAGACCGAAGAACTTGCCGAAGGAGCGCAAGAGGCAGAGGCCGGGGCGGCCGGCGAGCGCCGCAAGCGAGCTCTCCGGCATGACATCCGCGAACGCCTCATCCACCACCAGCAGCCCGCCGCCGGCGCCAAGGCGCTGGGCCAGGGCGGCGAGCTGGGGCGGGGCGAAGATCCGGCCATCGGGATTGTTCGGATTGGTGAGGATGACAACCGAGGCGCCGCTGACATCCTCGATCCCGTCGACCTCGACGACGCGATGGCCGGCCGCCCGCCAGCAGCGCTCATGCTCGGCATAGGTGAGCGCGACCACCGCGACCCGTGCCGGGCGGATCAGCCAGGGCAGGGATTGGATCAGCGCCTGCGAGCCGGGTGCCTCCACGATGCCGGCGGTGGCCGGCGCCCCGTAATAGGCGAGCGCCGCCCGGCGCGCCGCCTGGAACAGGTCGCTGTCCGGCAGCCGGGCCCAGAGCCCGGGCGCCAGCTCAGGCAGGGGATAGGAGATCGGGTTGATCCCCGTCGAAAGATCGAGCCAGCCCTCCACCGGGACTCCGAAGGCCGCCGTTGCGGCCTGGAGCTGGCCGCCATGATCCGATATCGCCGGAAGCTCCGCCGGGCCGGCGAAGCGCCGCAGCTCGTGCTTGTGACTCATGATCGGACTATGACCGATCGGGGTTCCGAGGGCAGCATCTTCGACTGCGACATCTCCGCCGGGTCTTGCATCTCGCCCATCGGACGGCATCATGTGGCCAGGGCGGAGAGGTTGCACGCGGCATGAGGCGGCGGAGTTTATTGTTACTGGCTTTGGCGGCGAGCCTGGCTCTCGCCGGGCCGCTCGCGCCCGGGGCCAGCGCCAAATCCCCCCAAACAAAGTCCCAACTCTCAAAGTCCAAGAGCACGCCGGCAAAGGCCGCCCCGACGCCGGCGGAGGCCATCCACAATCTCGGCTTC
>DATFRE010000506.1:0-8361 GCA_035263545.1 Dongiaceae bacterium | reverse complement strand
GGCCTCGGCGCTGTCGTTCTGAACCATCCCTTTCGTTCCGATGGGGCGAGAGGACGAACATAGATGCGGCCTGGCGTTGACCGGCATTCCATGCATCGGCAATAGTCGACGTCGCTGCAATCGGAAGCTTGGCTAGTTCAGGGGAGGGCGTGATGGAGCCGGTACGCTGGGGCGTCATCAGCACCGCGAGAATTGGGGTCGCGAAGGTGCTGCCGGGCATGCTGAAGAGCCGCGAGGTCAAGATCCTGGCCATCGCCTCGCGCGAGGAGAAGCGCGCCAAGCGCTGGGCCAAGAAGCTCGGCATCCCCCGGGCCTATGGCTCCTATGAGGCGCTTCTCGCCGATCCCGAGATCGAGGCGATCTATAATCCCCTGCCCAATCACCTCCATGTGCCCCTGACCCTGGCCGCCGTGCGCGCCGGCAAGCATGTGCTCTGTGAGAAGCCCATCGCCATCACCGCCGCCGAAGCCGAGGTGCTGCGCGAGCTTCCGCCTGACCGGCTGGTGGCCGAAGCCTTCATGGTTCGCAACCATCCCCAATGGCAGGAGGCGCGCAAGCGTGCGCAGTCGGGGGCCCTCGGGGAGGTCCGGGCGATCCAGGTCTTCTTCTCCTACCATCTCGTCGACCCGGCGAATGTGCGCAACCAAGCCGATATCGGCGGGGGCGGGCTTCTCGATATCGGCTGCTATCCGGTGGTGGTCGCCCGCTACATCTTCGGCGCCGAGCCTCTGCGCGCCATCGCCCTCATCGACCGCGACCCGAATTTCAGGATCGACCGGGTGACCACCGGCATCGTCGATTTCGGCCAGGGCCGGCGGCTCGATTTCACCGTCTCCACCCAATCGGTCGACCATCAGCGGGTCGACATCGTCGGCACCAAGGGCCGGCTCGAAGTGCCGATCCCCTTCAACGCGCCCCAGGGCAAGGCCACGCGCCTCTATCTGGACAAGGGCCAGAAGCTCGGCGGCGCCGGCGCCAAATCCATCCCCATCCGCGCCGCCGACCAGTACCGCCTCCAGGGCGAGGCCTTCAGCCGCGCTGTCCGTGGAATCGAGCCGCTAGCCTATGGGATCGAGGATTCGATCCGCCAGATGCGGGTGCTGGACGCCCTGTTCCGCTCGACGGAGACCGGACGGTGGGAGACGATCTGAGGTGACCGGTCGCGATGCCCTCTTCGAGCCGGTACGGCGGCTGTTCGAGCAGGTCTGGAACCAGGGCCGGCTGGAGCTTCTGGACGCGATCGCCACGGAAGAGCTCGTCCTTCATGCCGGGCGCAACGCCGTCAGCGGCCGCGGCACGCTCCGCAACATCATCGGCGATTTCCTCACCGGCTTTCCCGACGTCAAGCATCGCGTCGACGATCTCGTCATCGAGGGCGACCGGGTGGTCACCCGCTGGCGTGGCGTCGGCCACCATCGCGGCAGCTATGACGGGATCGCGCCAACGGGGCGGGAAATCGACTATACCGGCATCACTATCTTCCGGATCGCCGAGGGTCGCATCGCCGAGGCCGGGGTGAACGCCGAGATGGCCGAGCTGCTGGCCTCGCTTCGCGCGCCCTGAGGGGCTTGCCTTGACCGCGCCAAAGCATCTGTCGCGGGAGGTCTATGCACGTGCCGAGCGCCTGCTCGAGCGCAATATCGCTAAGCTGGTCTTCAACGCGACGCTCGAGCCTCATTGGCTGCCCGATGGAAGCTTCTGGTATCACCGGGAGTCGCGCGAAGGTGCCAGCGTCATCCGCGTCGATGCCGCGACCGGACGCAAGACGGAGGTTTCCGACCCCGAGGCACTGACCCGCGCGCACGAAGCCCCGCCGCCCGAGGCGCTGCGCTCGCCGGATGGCCGCTGGGAGCTGCTCCGCAGCGGCTATGACATCGCCTTGCGGAAGGTGGCGGGCGGGGAAACGCGGCGGCTCACCGCGGATGGGACAGCCGATCGCCCCTATGCCGCCTCGCCCGACACAAATCTCCAGGCGGTCACGCAACGCATCCAGGGCCTGGCGACCCCGCCTGTCGCCGCCTGGTCGCCGGACGGAAGGCAGTTCGTCACCCACCGGCTGGATCAAAGCGGGGTCGGACTCCTGCCCCTGGTGCAATCATGCCCGGCCGATGGATCCACCCGCCCTGTGGTTCATCATCTGCACATGCCGCTTCCGGGCGATGCGACGATCGGCCGGTCGGAGCTCCTCATCCTCGAGGTGGCGACGGGAAGGATCCTGCCCATCGGGGCCGATCCCCTGCCCGTTCCCTTCCTCTCGCCGCTGGAGCTCGGCTGGGTCTGGTGGAGCGAGGACAGCGCACGCGTCTATTTCCTGCGCGAGGGCCGCGGCTCCAAGACACTGGAGCTCTGTGCCGCCGATGCGGCCACCGGCACCGTACGCTCGATCTTCGCCGAGAGCTCGGACAGCTACGTCGAGCCCAGCCCGCTGCTGCCCTGGCTGAGCCAAGTCCGCAGCCTCGGTGAGACGGGCGAGATCATCTGGCCGTCGGAACGGGATGGCTGGCGTCATCTCTATCTGCTGGACGAAGCCTCCGGGCAGATCAAACGGAAGCTCACCGAGGGGCCGTGGGTGGTGCGCGAGGTGATCGATGTCGATGCCGAGGCGCGCTTCGTCTATTTCACGGCGAGCGGGCGCGAGACGGGGCATGATCCCTATCTGCGTCAGCTCTATCGCGTGAGCCTCGACGGTTCGGCGCCGGAGCGGCTCACCGAAGCCGAAGCCGATCACAGAATACGTATGGCACCGGACCGCTCCTGCTTCGTCACCACCTGGTCGCGCGTCGACCTCGCCCCGGTCTCGGAGCTGCGCGCGGCCGATGGGCGCCTGATCGCACAGCTGGAAAAGGCGGACCTCGCGGATTTCTTTGCCGAGGGCTTCGCCTTCCCCGAACGCTTTACCGTCAAGGCGGCCGACGGGACGACGGATCTCCACGGCGTGCTCTACAAGCCCTCGAATTTCGATCCTGCGCACCGATACCCGGTAATCGATGATCTCTATCCGGGGCCGCAGCTGATCCGCACGCCAAAATCCTTCTGCCTCAACCCCTCGGCCGCCTTCGAGACCTGGCCCGGCCGGTGGGCCTCGCAATCCCTGGCAGAGCTCGGATTCATCGTGATCAATCTGGATGGCCGCGGCACGCCCTTGCGCTCGCGGGCCTTCCATCTCGCCTCCTATGGCCGGCTCGAGGACGCCGGCTGCCTGGAAGATCACCTGGCGGCTCTCGACCAGCTCGCCGGCGAGCGGCCCTATCTCGATCTCGGCCGGCTCGGCGCCGTGGGCCATTCCGCCGGCGGCTATGCCGCGACCCGAGCGCTGCTCCCCTATCCCGAGCGCTATAAGGTGGCAGTGGCCTCCAGCCCGGACCAGGACCTGCTCTGCTATCTGGGCTATTGGGCGGAGAAGTATCAGGGCCTGCCCATCGACGAGCGCTACCTTCGCCAGGCGAATTCGGGCCTGGCCCAGGCTCTCCGCGGCAAGCTGCTGCTGATCCATGGCGAGCTCGACGACAACGTCAATCCCTATGCGACACTCCGCTTCGTGGATGCCCTGATCCACGCCGACAAGGATTTCGACCTCCTGATCGTGCCCGGCGCCAACCATGACCTGATGAACCATCCCTATGTCATCCGCCGGAAATGGGACTACTTCGTCACCCATCTGATGGGCGCGGTGCCGCTGACGGAGAGATAGCGGGAGCCTGTCCCCGTGGCCTTCCGCGGCCCGAACGTCTAGGCTCTTCCTGCCGGCCGCTCCGCCGGCTTCCCCCAGGGAGGAGGTGCCGTCCATGGATCTGGAGCTGTCGCCGCGTGAGAAGGAGCTCGCTCAGCGGGCTCGGGAGTTCTGCGATCAGGTGCTGATCCCGCTGGAGGGCCTCACCAGCGAGCATGGCGAGCTGCCGATGGAGCACCGCGCAGCGGTCCGACAGGCCGTGCGCGATTGGGGCTTCGCCGGCATAAACCATGCCAAGGCGCATGGCGGCCTCGGCCTCACCATGCTGGAGCAGACGGTGATCGAGGAGCAGCTCGGCCGGGTCACCAACGGCCTCTGGTCTTGCGTCTGGCGCCCCCCTGTCAGCCTCAAATTCGGCACAGCCGCGCAGATCGAGGAATATCTCAGGCCCTCCTGCCAGGGCGAGCGACGCGGCTGTTTTGCCATCACCGAGCCCAATGCCGGCTCCGACCCGCGGCGGGTCGAGACCACGGCGCGCCTCGAGAATGGCCGCTGGCGTCTCGACGGCGAGAAATGGTTCGTCACCTCCTACAACGCCTCGGATTTCATCATCGTCCATGCCCATGTGGACGGCGATCCGGACAAGCCGACCCTGTTCCTGGTGGACAAGCCTGCGGAAGGCCTCACCCATCTGCGCTCGCCCCGGTTCATGCATGACTTCGCCTTCGATCATGCGGAGCTGCGCCTGGAGGATCTGGGCCTTGCGCCGGAGAAGATGCTGGGCGGGATCGGCCAGGGCTTCGAGCTGACCAAGGACTGGTTCGTCGAGGCCCGACTGCAGATCGCATCCCACACCCTCGGGGCCGCCATCCGTGCCGCCGAGATCGCCAATGACTACGCCGCAAGCCGCGTGCAGTTCGGCCGGCCGATCCGCGACTTCCAGTCCATCGAGTTCATGCTGGCCGATATGGCGGTCGACATCTTTGCCGCCAAATCGATGCTCTACCGCATCGCCTGGGAGATCGACCGCAAGGCCGACCGGAAGCTGATCCACGCTCGCGCCAGCGCCCTCAAGCTCCACAGCTCGGAGATGGCGGGCCGGGTCATCGACAAGGCGCTGCAGATCCTGGGCGGACGAGGCTATATGCGCGAGAACCCGGTCGAGCGGCTGTACCGCGACATCCGCGTCGACCGGATCTGGGAGGGCACCTCGGAGATTCACCGTCTGGTGGTCGCCGGCCAGATTCGCAAACGGGGGATGGGGGTCTATACCGACTGGGCATGAGCCCTGCCCGGAAGTTATGCTGCAGCGCAAAAGAATGTGGATTCAGCGGGGCGGCCGGGAACAAAAATTGCCGTAAATAATTCCAGATATGGCCATAGAGATCGGCTATACTGAGGGCATCAGACTCTGGGTACCTACATTTTGGGGGCTACGGATTCTGGATTGCAGCCCGCTCCAACCCGATGGAGAAGGCTTGATGCTGAAGAGACCGATTGCACAGCTGCTGGCGGCGACCTGCTTCCAATTCTATGTGAGCATCGTCGATCCGTCGATCCTTGCCCAGCCTCTGGGGCCGGCGGCGCCGACCCCGGATTCCGCGGCGATCAACACTGTTGCCGCGCCGGCGGTTCCCGCGACAGCGGCTCCGGCGCAAGGCAGTCAGTCGACCGGCACCGCCGGGGCGATGCAGCAGGGTGCGACACAGCCGACCTCGCCCTGAGGCTCGGTCGAGACGTCCGACGCTGATCAGCGGAACGCTGAATCGGCTCCTTTCGCTTTTTTAATGAAATGCCGGTGCCCCGGATGTGTGCCGCCATGACCGAGGCGGCATAAAACAAACGCCGGCTCCGTTAGGAGCCGGCGATGAAGTAATGGGTCGGTCTGCTGGGGGGACATCCGACGCCTATTGCGGCCCCGGGGGAGACCGCAACATCCCCGCGGGAAGGCGGGGAGGAAACCGGCGTCAATCGGGGACTTGACCGGTCTCGTTGAAAGGAACCCGACAACCCTCCGGGGGTTCCCATCGCCGGACCAGAATTTTCTCTTCGACCCGCCGGTGCCGGCTCCGCAGGAGAGCCCCGGCTCGGGCGTGTAATGTTGCAATGCAAAGAAGCCGATCGCAGCGGCAGTTGATCGGGCGGCGTCGACTTCGGATCTCACCCCAGGACCAACTCGTCCCCAGATAGCTGTCCATGGCGGATCCATCGGGTTCTTCAGACACAGATCCTTACAAGAGCATGGCTTGCCGGACATCAACGGGGAATGGAAGCGCGGCGGGCTGGCGCTTCCCCTCCAAGGAGCGCTGATGCCCGATCAAGACCCCCGGCAAGCAGCCGCTCCGACCCATGCCCGGGAGAGGCGCGCGGAGCCGCAGGCTGCCCCTGAGAAAATCAACGAGCGCCCGTCGCGGCGTCGCTGGTGGTGGCGGGTCCTCTGGCTGGTCATCCTGCTGGCCGCCGCAATCGAGCTCGCGCTCTGGATCACCGGCCGCCAGTCGCATTCTCCGGCAGCCGCGCAGCGGGCGGAGACGGGAGCCGCATCGGTCCAGGTCGGCGTCGCCAGCGTGACCAAGGGCGACATGCCGGTAACCCTCGATGGGCTCGGCACCGTAACGCCGCTGGCGACCGTCACGGTCAAGAGCCAGATCAGCGGCCATATCACCGACATCAAGTTTCAGGAGGGCAAGCGCGTCGAGAAAGGCGACCTGCTCGCCGTGATCGATGTCCGGCCCTACACCATAGCTCTCGAGCAGGCACAGGCCACGCTCGCCCATGACCAGGCCCTGCTGAGCGACGCCCGGGTCGATCTCGCCCGATATCAGAAGCTGCTGGCCGAGGATTCCGTCGCCAAGCAGACCGTCGACACCCAGCGCTACCTGGTCACCCAGGACGAGGCGACGGTCCAGCTCGACAAGGCGGCCGTCGACAACGCCAAGCTCAATCTCGACTACTGCCATATCACGGCGCCGGTCACGGGACGCGTCGGGCTGCGACAGGTCGATATCGGCAACTACGTCACGACAGGCAATGAGGGCATCGTCGTCATTACCCAGATGCAGCCCATCACGGTCTTGTTCACCCTGCCCGAGGACGACCTGCCGGCGGTCGCCAAGCGGTTCCACTCCGGCGCTGTCCTGCCGGCCACCGCCTTCGATCGCAGCATGACCACCCAGATCGCCACCGGCCAGCTCGCCACGATCGACAACGAGATCGACACCACCACCGGCACGGTGAAGCTGAAGGCCCAGTTCGACAACAAGGACGAGAGCCTTTTCCCGAACCAGTTCGTCAATATCCGCCTGCTGGTCGACACGCTCACCGGCGTGGCCCTGGTGCCGCGGTCAGCGGTCCTCCATGGCGCCCCGGGCGATTACGTCTATGTGGTGCAGCCGGACGACACGGTCGCGATTCGCCCCGTGAAGACCGGCCCCGCGCAGGGCGAGCGAATCTCGATCCAATCGGGCCTCGCGCCTGGAGAGCGCGTCGTGGTGGACGGCACCGACCGGCTGCGCGACGGTGCCAAGATCAACATCGCCGCCACGAAGCCCGCCAGCGGGCAGCAGAAGAAGTCCAACAAGGCCGCGACCAATCCATGAGCCCATCGCGGCCCTTCATCCTGCGGCCGGTGGCGACGACCTTGCTCATGGTCGCGTTGCTCCTGACCGGCATCGTCGCCTATCAGTTCCTGCCGCTCTCCGCTTTGCCGGAGGTCGATTATCCCACCATCCAGGTCCAGACCTTCTATCCCGGCGCCAGTCCCGACGTAATGACATCCTCGGTGACGGCGCCGCTCGAGCGCCAGCTCGGCCAGATGCCGAACCTGGCGCAGATGGCCTCCACGAGCTCCGTCGGTGCCTCGGTCATCACTCTCCAGTTCAGCCTCGACATCAATCTCGATATCGCCGAGCAGGAGGTGCAGGCGGCGATCAATGCGGCGGGCAATCTCCTGCCCTCCGACCTCCCCGCCCCACCGATCTACGCCAAGGTCAATCCCGCCGACGCGCCCATCCTGACCCTGGCTCTGACCTCCAAGACCCTGCCGCTGCCCCAGATCCAGGATCTCGCCGATACGCGCCTGGCGCAGAAGATCTCGCAGGCCCCCGGCGTCGGCCTGGTCAGCATCAGCGGCGGCCAGCGGCCCGCCGTGCGGGTTCAGGCCAATCTGCGCGCCCTCTCCGCCTACGGGCTCAATATCGACGACCTGCGCACCACCATCGCCAATGCCAATGTCAATACGCCCAAAGGTAATTTCGACGGGCCGACCCGCGCCTATACGATCAACGCCAACGACCAGCTCCAGAGCGCGAATTCCTACAAGAATCTCGTGATCGCCTATCGCAACGGCGCGCCGGTCCATATCGCCGATGTGGCCGATGTGAAGGACGATGCAGAGAACAACCGCCTCGCCGCCTGGAAGGACACGGTGCCAGCGGTGATCTTGAACGTCCAGCGCCAGCCGGGCGCCAATGTCATCGATGTCGTCGATCGCATCAAAGCCATGCTGCCGGGGCTCCAGGCGTCGCTGCCGGCCTCGATCGACGTCGCGGTCATGACCGACCGCACGACCACGATCCGCGCCTCGGTGCGCGACGTGCAGTTCGAGCTGGCCCTGGCCGTCTGCCTGGTGGTGCTGGTGATCTATGTCTTTCTCCGCAACCTCCGGGCGACCATCATCCCCAGCCTCTCCG